>JBMOGP010000040.1:0-10730 GCA_049318285.1 Hyphomonadaceae bacterium | reverse complement strand
TGGAATTTCAGGCTCGGGCAGGCGCGGGGCAGGGTGTTCAGCCACACTTCGCCATCGTTGAGCGTGAATTGGATTTCCCGGTCGTTCAGGATTTTCTGTTCCTTGATGCGGGTGGGGTTGATGCAGGAATCCACTATCCTGGCCGGCGTGGTGCCGGCAGCGTCTGTAGGTGTCGAACAGGCCGCAAGCGCGCCCATGAGGGTGGCTGCCGCCAAGCCGGATTCCTTGATGAGTGTCATAGGGCTCTCCCTGTCTGTCTTCACTGAACCTGCGCCTGTCGCGCCGGTTCCGCAATCAGGGGGTATCAGGCTTCCCGTCCCCGGCGCGATCGACGATAACGCCGATCCGTCTCCTGAAATTTCCATGAGCCACCAATGCCAAGCAATGTTAGGCTTTTCGGCCTCGCCACCTGCGACACGACGCGTGCTGCGCGAAAATGGCTTGATGGACAGGGCGTCCCGCATGTCTTTCACGATGTCAGGGCTGACGGGCTGACCCGGGCGACGGTCGAGGGCTGGGTAAAGCAGCTCGGCTGGGAGAAAGTCCTGAACAAGGCGAGCACCACCTGGCGGGAGCTTCCGGCCGAAGCTAAGGAGGAGATTAACCAGAATGTCGTCGTGGATTTGTTGTTGGCAAACCCGACACTGGTGAAACGACCGATACTTGACCTTAGCGGCAACCTCTCGGCCGGGTTCAAACCAGCGACATATGCAGAGCTGTTCAGGTGACGAGGCGGCTTCCCCGGATTGGGTCAGCAAGGCGCGCGGCCAGGCCGTCTAGATGACATTCACGTCAAAGGCAGAACTGTCATCAACGCCCCGTAAGATCGACCAAATTGAAGTGGTTGGCTTTGAAACGACCGCCTGCGGCACATGCTACAGAAACGCCGCCGGGGGATGGACGAAAAGCTTCCCGCGACCTATGTACCGCGCCAGAGTCTTCTAAAACGATTCAAAACCGCTGATTCCGAAAGACTAGATGCAGCCGAAAAATTCGACCTTCTCTGACCGGCAAGCCGCCTCGCTCGCCGCCAAGAAAGCCCTTCTCGAAAAATTCAAACCGAAGCCCATGGTCCAGGCGGAAGCGCCGATCGACCACGAGGCCGAGCGCCGCGAGCGCATGGAGTCCATCCGCGCCCAGCGCGAGGCCGAGCGGATCGAACGCCAGCGCGCCCGCGAGGAAGCTGAAGCCAAGGCGGAGGCCGAGCGCGTCGCTGCGGCCGAGGCCGCCGAGCGTGAGAGGCTCGCGAACGAGCAGTCCATTGACGACCTTAAGCGCGCCGAGCGAAAGGCTCGCAAGAAGGAAATCAAGGAAGCCGCCAAGGCGAAGAAGGAGACGCGCGCCGTCTCCAAGCCAAGCGGTGGTGGCCCCCGCGAAGAGCGGGCTGTGGACCCCTTCGAGGAACACCGCCGCTATATCCAGAGCCTCGAGCGAGGCCGCGAACGCCGCCGGGCCTGATCGCCTTCTGATCTGTCATCAGTGTGCGGCCTCCGGTGGCCCCGGAGGCCGTTTTCACGTCTGGCCCCGGGTGTGCGAGATAACACGCTGAAAGATCGCGGTTGCGGATGGGGTCGGGCTTTGCTCTGGTCCGGTCTGCGGGGGCGCAAGGCGCGGAGTCGGTTATGGACATGGCATATGTGGGCGCCTTCCTGAGCGGTATGGTTGTCTTCTTCGGTACGCATCTTTTCTCGGCGTTCCGCAGGCGGGACGGGCAAGGCGTCGTCGGGTCGCTTGGAGCGGGTCCGTACAAGGCCCTATATTCGTTGCTCACGATTGCCGGATTCATCGCGCTGGTCTGGGGGTATGCGAACCTCAAGCCCTGGATCCCGCTCGCTGACCCGCCGAGCTTCATGCGCCATATCGCTATGGCGTTGATGATACCGGCGATGGTGCTGCTTGTTGCGGCCTATGTACCGACCGGATTCATCAAGAAAGCCGTGAAGCATCCGATGCTGACGGCGGTAAAGATCTGGGCCCTGGCGCACCTTCTGGTGAACTGGGATATCGGTTCGCTGATCCTGTTTGGATCCTTCCTGATGTTTGGCGTGATCGACAGGATCGCCCTGAAAAGGCGGGGCGATGCGGGAGCGGCCGAGGCCTCACCGAACGTCGTGGGGGACCTGATCGCCCTGGCTGTGGGTCTGGCCCTCTATGGGGTGCTGGTCTACGAACTCCACTACGTTCTGTTCGGCATCGACCTTTACGCCTGATCTCCGGTGACGGGCACCGCATTGCGCCCTCCGGGCGGGCGGACTAAGCAGCGCGCTAGCCAGACCCAAAGGGGTAGAGAGGGCGATACTCATGTCTGCCCAGGCCCAGTCGGCCCGTAAAACGGTCAAAGATGTTGCCGCCGCGAAGGGCGAAACGCCGCTGGTTTGCCTGACGGCCTATACCGCGCCCATGGCCGCGATGCTGGACGAGGTCTGCGATGTCCTGCTGGTCGGCGATAGCGTCGGGATGGTCGTCCATGGCCTGCCGACGACGGTGGGCGTGACGCTTGAGATGATGATCCTCCATGGCCAGGCGGTGATGCGGGCCAGCAAGCGGGCGTTCGTGGTGGTCGACATGCCTTTCGGCTCCTACGAGGCGAGCCTGGAGCAGGCGTTCATGAACGCCTCGCGGATCATGAAGGAGACCGGCTGCCAGGCCGTGAAGATTGAGGCGGGCGAGTACGCCGCCGCGACGGTGCGGCATCTTGTGGACCGCGGCATCCCGGTGATGGCGCATGTCGGGCTTCGGCCGCAGGCCACCAATGTGGACGGCGGGTTCAAGGCCAAGGGTCGGACTGATAAGGAACGTTCGAAAGTCATCACGGAAGCCGTGGCCGCCGACGAGGCCGGGTGCTTTGCCATGGTGATAGAGGGGGTGGCTGAGGACCTGGCCGCCATGATCACGGCGCAGGTTTCGTGCCCCACCATCGGCATCGGCGCATCAGCCAAATGCGACGGCCAGATCCTGGTGACAGACGACCTGCTGGGAATGTTCGACTGGACACCCCGATTCGTGCGACGGTATGCGGACCTTCGCGGCGAGATCGGCCGGGCGGCCGAAGGATACGCGAAGGATGTAAGGGCCCGAGCGTTTCCCGCGGAAAAAGAGACCTACGTCCTCAAAAAAGCGCCATAATCCCAACCACCCATCCATGCCTTAGCAGCTATGGCGAATTGCCGGGGCTGAGTACCCTAGATAAGTTGCCTCACCTTTTGGAGCCTATCCCAACGTGAATGACGACGCCTTTCAGGAAGTGAACAAGAGCCTCCGCGAGGAGCAACTCGCTAAGGCGTGGAAGCGCTGGTCGATCTTCGTCTATCTCGGGGTAGCGGCTATCGTGATTGGCGTGGGTGTCGTGGAGTTCATGCGCTACCAGCGCAACGAGGCGATCGACCGGGCGGCCAACACCTACGACGCAGGCTTCGCCGCCATGGAGGCGAGCGACCTCGCGACAGCTCGTGCGCGGTTCAGCGAATTGACGACGAACGACACAGGTTTTGCCGTGCTCGCCGGCCACATGCTGGCTGGCATCGAGCGCGACCTGACGAACGATCAGGCAGCCATTGAGGCGCACCTGAAGAACGCCGCGGCGTCCGACAAGGGCGTGATGGGAGACCTCGCGATTCTCAAGCTCGGCTATCTGCAGGCCGACACTGCGACCCGCGCGCAGCTTGAGGCGATGATGAAGCCGCTGCTCGACCGGCCCGGCCAGGCTGCCCTGCTGGCCCGCGAGCTGATCGCTGCGAAGGCGCTGGCCGAGGGTGATGTGGAGTTCGCGCGCGACACTTTCGAAGTTCTGGATGTCGACATCAACGCGCCCGGCGCAATGCGTGAGCGCGTGTCGCGTGCGCTGGCGACGCTGCCCGCCCGGGCCGTCAATCTCGATGCGCCAGCTGCGACGCCTGCCGTGACGACTGAAACGCCTGCCGCGCCAGCTCCGCCGCCCGCGCAAGATGCTACCCCTGCCGCTCCGACCGGACAGCCACAGCAATGATGTCAACCCTCCGTTCCCTGTTCCTCACGGCTCCGCTGATCGGCCTGCTCGCCGCATGTGGCAATGGACCGGTGATCCTCTCCGACGAGGAGAAGGCCGCGCGCGTGACGATCAACCCGTTCCAGGACACGCTGACGCCCGACCCCACGCTTGCCGCGGCAACCATCACGCTGCCGCCTGCGCAAGTCTCGGGCGACTGGACGCAATCCGGCCGCAACGCCGCGAAGATGCCCGGACATATCGAGGCGGCGCCGGAGTTTCGCGAAACCTGGCGCGCCAACGTCGGCGAGGGTTCAGGTGAGATCAAGCGCATCGTCGCCTCACCTGTCGTAAAGGACGGTCGCATCTATGTGATAGACGCCGCACAGAAGGTATCGTCCTTTGACGCAGCGACGGGTCGTCGCGTGTGGGAGAACCAGCTGAAGGCCGCCAACCCGCAGTGGGACGAGTTCTCCGTCGGCGGCGGGCTCGCGATTACCGGCGACAAGCTCATCGTCGCGTCCGGCTTTGCCTATGTCGCCGCGCTTCGCCTCAATGATGGGAAGGAAATCTGGAAGCGTCGGGTTGAAAGCCCGCTGTCGTCCTCGCCCGCCATCCAGGGCAACCGGGCCTACCTCACGTCGACGAACAACGACTTCTTCGCCATCGACACAGACACTGGCGAAGTTCTCTGGAACGACCAGGCGCTGGCCGAGACCGCGCGCGTGCTGTCCTCGCCGAGCCCGGCCGTGACGCCGGACATTCTCGCGGTTGGCTATTCTTCCGGCGAACTGATCGCCTACCTGCCAGCCAACGGCCGCCGCCTGTGGACGGACACGCTGACCTCGACCGGCCGCTATACGCCGCTGTCGGCCATCAACGACATTGCTGGCAAGCCAGCGATCCAGGAAGGCGTCGTCTACGCGGCGAGCCATTCGGGTGTGCTGGCCGCGATCGATGCCCGCTCAGGCGCACGGATCTGGAGCAAGATCTTTGGATCACGTCAGGGGCCCGTGATTGCCGGAGAGTATCTGTACGTTGTCGGCACTAGCGGAAAGGTTGCCTGCTTCAGCAAGATCGACGGCAAGCTGGCCTGGGCGCGGGACCTGCCGGAGTTCAAGGATGGCAACCGCGAGAACCGTATTGTATGGACGGGTCCTCTACTTGCTTCGGGCCGGTTGGTCGTCGTGTCGTCGGAGGGCGATATCGTCGCCCTGTCGCCGCAGGACGGCAAGACGGTGGCTGAGATGAAGGTCGGCCAGAGCATCCTCATCGAGCCGATCGCTGCAGCCGGCAGAATTTTTGTAGTTACCGATCAGGCCAACCTGATCGCGATCAAGTAGGCCCGAGCAGCAGGCTCGGGGCCACTTCTGGAGTTTCGCCATGACGCTGACGGTGGCCATCGTCGGTCGTCCGAATGTCGGTAAATCGACGCTGTTCAACCGGCTTGCGGGCCGGAAGATCGCAATCGTCGACGATCAGCCCGGCGTTACGCGCGATCGCAAGGAAGCAGTGGGACGCATCGGGGACATCGACCTTCGCCTGATCGACACGGCCGGATTCGAGGATGTGACAGACGAGTCGCTGGAAGCGCGGATGCGGCGCCAGACGGAGATCGCGATCAACGAAGCGGATATCTCGATCTTTCTGTACGACGCGCGCGCCGGGGTTACGCCGGTAGACGAGCGTTTTGCGCAACTGCTACGTAAGTCGGGCAAGCCGGTGGTGCTATGCGCCAACAAGTGCGAGGGCAAGCAAGGCGATGAGGGGCTGATGGAAGCCTGGCGTCTTGGCCTTGGCGATCCGGCGCCGTTGTCGGCCGAACATGGCGAGGGATTGTCGGATCTCTACGAACTCCTGCGGCAGGCTGAGGAGAAGCTTCAGTCTGCAGACGGGTATGTCTCGCTTGAGCCGGTCATCGAGGACGAGGAGCCGTTCGATCCCGACGCCGAAGCGCCGGTGGAACCGGACAAGCCGATCCGCATCGCTTTTGTCGGTCGCCCGAATGCGGGCAAGTCGACGCTGATCAACGGCATTCTCAACGACGACCGGTTCATCACCGGACCGGAAGCGGGCATCACGCGCGACAGCGTTACAGTGGCGTGGACATGGCGCGACAGGGAGATCCGGCTCGTTGATACTGCCGGCCTGCGTAAGCGGGCGAAGGTGCAGGAGAAACTCGAGCGCCTGTCGACGATGGAGACGACGCACTCGATCCGGTTTGCGGATGTGGTCGTTCTCGTGATGGATCCGCGCGATGCGTTCGAGAAGCAGGACGTGCAGATCGCGAACCTGGCGCTGCGCGAGGGGCGCGGGCTCGTGTTCGCCATCACCAAGTGGGACACGGTCGACAATGTGTCGGAGGCTCGCAAGGAGATGGAGCACCAGGCGGAGTCGCATCTTCCGCATGCCAAGGGGACTCCGGTCGTGCCAGTGTCGGGCGAGACGCGGAAGAATCTCGACAAGCTGATGGATGCCTGCCTGAAGGTTCACAAGGACTGGTCAGCGCGGATCAAGACTCGCGATCTAAATGACTGGCTGCAGTATACGACGCAGAAGCATCCACCGCCCGCGCCTGACGGCAAGCGCATCAAGCCGCGCTACATGGCGCAGATGAAGACGCGCCCGCCGACATTCGTGCTGATCGCCTCTCGCGCTGAGTCGATGCCGGAGACCTACAAGCGGTATCTGCTGAATGAGCTTCGTGCATCATTCGATCTGCCGGGTGTGCCGCTTCGGCTAGTGCTGAAGGGACAGAAGAACCCATATACGGACAAGGAATAGTCCGCCGGTCCGCAGTGTCAGGCTTTGCGTTTCGCGAACACCAGGCGTTGGCCGTGCTGGGTGAACTCCGACCCGAAGTATGGAGGGATTGTCGACGCGACGTCTTGCGGGGTGGGAAGCGTCAGCTGGTCTTCGCCGGGCATGGCCTTGAAGCGCATTTCGGTGCGGACGGCGCCGGGGTCGAAGAGGTTGACGCGGATGGGAGTGTTCTCGGTCTCGTCGGCGTAGCACGCGATCATGGTTTCGAGTGCGGCCTTGGTGGCGGCGTAGACACCCCAGAAGGCGCGGGGGCGGGGGACAATGCCTGAGGTGACGAACAGCGCGCGGCCTGCTTCACTCATGCGCAGCAGCGGGTGGACGGCGCGGATGAGGCGCCAGTTTGAGGTGAAGTTCACCTCGACAGTTTCCTGGAACGCGGCAGGCGAGACGGTCTCCAGCGGGCCGAGCGTACCGAGGATGCCGGCATTGCCGAACAGGCCGTCGAGACGGCCGAAGCGATCGAGCAGGGCGCCAGCGAGCCGGTCGATGCCGTTCATGTCGCGCATATCCAACGGGATCAGCGTGGCCTTGCGGCCGGTGGCGGCGAGGATCTCGTCGTCGAGCGCTGTCAGCGCCTTCTCCGAGCGGGCGGCGGCGATGACGTGGTTGCCGGCTTTCGCGAGTTCAAGGGCTGCGGCGCGGCCAATGCCGCGGGACGCGCCGGTGACGAGGATGATGCGCTGGTCTGTCATGGCGGCGGATTAGCGCAATTGGGCGGGGGAGGCCATGGGGGAGGTTCTGGCCGCGGATCGGGTAGGGGTCCGGCGATCCAGAGACGTCAGTCATCCAGCAGCGAGAGCTGCTGTTCCTTCGACGCCATGTCGTGATCGCGATCAACCAGTGGCGTTGGATAGTCTCCCGTAAAACAGTGATCGGCGAATTGGGGGGCGCTGTCGTTGCGCTTGCCCTGACCGAGGGCTTCGTAAAAGCCGCTGAGGGAGATGAAGGAGAGACTGTCCACTTTCAGGTAGCGCTTCATCTGGTCGATGGTCATGGAGGAGGCGATCAGTTCCTCCTTCGAGGGCATGTCGATTCCGTAGAAGTCGGGGTGTTTGATCGGGGGACTGGCGACGCGGAAGTGGATCTCGCTGGCGCCGGCATCGCGGATCATCTGGACGATGCGTTGCGAGGTGTTGCCGCGCACGATGCTGTCGTCGACGAGGACGACGCGCTTGCCCTCAAGGATGGGGCGGTTCGGCGCGTGCTTGCGAGAGATGGAGCGCTGGCGGCCCGACTGCGTAGGCTGGATGAAGGTGCGACCGACATAGTGGTTGCGGATGATGCCGAAGCCGAAGGGGATGCCGGACGCTTCCGCGTAGCCGAGGGCTGCCGGGTTGCCCCCATCGGGCACCGGGCAGATCAAGTCGGCATCGACATGGGACTCGCGGGCGAGGACGCGACCGAAGCGCTCGCGCGTCTCGTAGACGGATTGGCCATGCATGATCGAGTCAGGGCGGGCGAAGTAGACGTATTCGAAGACGCAGGGCGTGGCGCGCACATGTGGGAAAGGCATCAGGCTCTCGACGCGTTCGCGGTCGATGACGACAACTTCACCGGCTTCGATGTTGCGGACGAAGGAGGCGCCGATAGCATCGAGCGCACAGGTTTCCGAGCAGAGCACGGGGGCGCCATCGATCTCACCAAGTACGAGGGGGCGCAGGCCCCACGGGTCGCGCGCGCCGATAAGCTTGTCGTTGGTGAGAGCAACGATAGCGTAGCCGCCCTGGAGCTGGCGCAGGGCGTCGATAAAGCGATCCTCGATCCGGTTGCGCATGGAGCGCGCGGTGAGCTGAAGGACGACCTCGGTGTCCATGGTGGATTGGAAGATCGCGCCATTCTGGACCAGATCGTGGTGGATGGCGCGTGCATTGGTGAGGTTGCCGTTATGCGCGATAGCGAGGCCGCCATGGGCTAGGTCGGCATAGATCGGCTGGATGTTGCGCAAGACGACGCGGCCGGAGGTGGAGTAGCGGTTATGGCCGATAGCGGCGCGGCCGGGCAGGCGTTCTACGGCGCCGCCATCGTGGCTGAAGCTGTCACCGACAAGGCCCATGTGACGCTCAGAGCGGAAGGTGCCCCCCTTGCCGTCGAAGGTGACGATGCCGCAGGCTTCCTGCCCGCGATGCTGCAGGGCGTGGAGGCCAAGGGCGGTTAGGATGGCGGCGTCGTCGCGCCCGAAGACGCCGAACACACCGCACTTGTGGCCCATGCCGTCTTTTTTGCCGGGATGGAACTCGTCATCGTCCAGTCCGGGGTCGAAGAACGGGTCTGGACTGGCCAATGGCGACTCCGGGTCGATCGTTACTGGGTCGTTTGGGTGTTGGCTGGCGAAGCGTCAGCCGGGCCGTTGAAGACCGCGATCACGCCAGTCAGCCCGCCGCCGATCAGGCCGGCAGCACTGTCCAGATATGGGTACGAGTTGCTCTTGGCAATCTCCGGCGGCTCTTCTCCGGGCCGTACGACAAGATGCAACAGTACGACGAAGCCGATACAGGCGAGAATAGCCTTGGCGACGCCCAGTCCGGCACCGGCAAGTCGATCGAACAGTCCGATTTCGGGCGAATCATTGACCAGGCGGGATAGCCTCGCACCAAGGAAGGCAGCGAGGGCGTAGGACGCCAGGAAACCCACCAGAAACAAGATCATGGCCGGAACGATTGAGGGCTCGTCAGGCGACATCATGTTCTTGAGCGGCTGTTGGCCGAACCGGATGCAGAGCCAGGCAACAAGCAGGCCAACGATAAAGGCGATGATCGAGAACGTCTCGCGGATGAGACCGCGGCCCGCGGACATCACGGCGGACAGGACGATCACAGCAAGTATGATGACATCGAAGACCCAAGGGGGCATCGCAACAGACCCTCTACTCTGACCCCCCGCCAAGTACGTCCACGAGGTCCTGCAATCTGGATAGCCCATGGACGGTCATGCCGTCGACCGTCTCCGGCGCCCCGCAAGGGACAAAAGCTGTCGTGAAACCAAGACGAGCTGCTTCCCTGAGCCGGGGTTCAAGGCGGCCGACGGGGCGAATCGCGCCGGAGAGGGCCACCTCGCCGAAGAAGACGGCTCCGCGCGGGAAGGGCTTGTCGAGCAGGGCGGAGGCGCAGGCTGCTGCGGCGGCGAGGTCGCCTGCCGGTTCGCTGATGCGGTATCCGCCCGAGACGCTGAGATAGACGTCTCGCATCCCGAAGCGGAGGCCGCAGCGGGCATCGAAAACGGCGAGCAGCATGGCGAGACGCGCCGAATCCCAGCCGACAATAGAGCGACGCGGGTTGCCGGCGGCTTCGGGGCCGGCAAGAGCCTGCACTTCAGCAAGCACCGGGCGCGAGCCTTCCATTGCGGCGAAGACGGCACGGCCGGAGGTTTCGGTGTCGGCGCCGGCGAGGAACATGGCGGAGGGGTCGCGCGCGGCGGTGAGACCGAGTTCGCCCATTTCGAAAACGCCGATCTCGTCGGTGGGGCCGAACCGGTTCTTCACCGAACGGAGGATGCGGAACTGGTGGCCCCGCTCGCCCTCGAAATAGAAGACGGCGTCGACCATGTGCTCAAGCACGCGTGGCCCGGCTATCTGTCCGTCCTTGGTGACGTGGCCAACGAGGATAACAGCCGCGCCGGTCTTCTTGGCGAAGCGGGTGAGTTCCTGCGCGCAGGCGCGGACCTGGCCAACCGAGCCCGGGGCCGCTTCGAGGCTGTCGGACCAGAGCGTCTGCACCGAGTCGATAACGATCACTTCGGGCGTAGCGGCCTTCAGCGCTTTCAGGATAGAGCGCAGGTCTGTCTCGGCGGCGAGCTGCACAGGCGAGCTGCTGACGCCGAGGCGGCGGGCGCGGCCCTGGATCTGGGAGATCGCTTCCTCGCCGGAGATGTAGACGGCTTTCACTCCAGCCTTGCCCATTGCGGCGGCTGCCTGGAGCAGGAGTGTCGACTTGCCGATGCCCGGGTC
>JBMOGP010000039.1:0-10758 GCA_049318285.1 Hyphomonadaceae bacterium | reverse complement strand
ACGCCATCCCGCTGCTGCGATCCTGGCTCGAACGCGCGCAGGGCGTTCGCTTTCTCGATCCCGCCGACGTCGTCGGGTGCGACGCAGGCCGTGTCGAGACGACGCGCGGCGTGCTCGGCGCCGGGGCCGTTTTCATTTGTCCGGGTGATGATCTCAATGGGCTTTTCCCTGACGTAATGGCGCGGCGGCAGGTCACACGCTGCAAGTTGCACATGCTTCGTCTCGCCCCGCCGGGCGTCAAGCTTCCGGCACCCGTGATGGCTGACCTCAGTCTCATTCGTTACGAAGGCTATGCCGAGCTGCCTTCCGCCGCCGCGCTGCGTCGCCGTATCGAGGCGGAGCGTGGCGACATGCTGGCGGCTGGCGTCCACCTTATCGCTGTACAGTCCGCCGACGGATCGCTGGTGGTCGGAGACACGCACGAGTATGGCGACTCCCCAACGCCCTTCCAGCCCGCGGACAAGGATGAGCTGATGCTGGCGGCGCTGCGTGACACGTTGCCAGGACTTCCGCCCCAGCCTGTCGAGCGCTGGATCGGCGTCTATGCCTCGTCACCGCAAGGGCCGTGGTTCAGCGAGGAAGTGCGCCCTGGCGTGCACATGACAGTGATCACCTGCGGGGCCGGCATGTCGACAGCTTTCGCGATCGCCGAGCAGGTCGTCTCTCGCGCGCTCAACGTGACCCTTGCGGAGGCTGCTTAGCCATGAAGCTCCAGGCGGCTGTTCTTGACTGGGCTGGCACGGTCATCGATTTCGGATCGCGTGCGCCGGTACTGGCCATGGAAGAGGTGTTTTGCGCGGAAGGGCTCCCGATTGGCGAGGATGTCATCCGCCGCTTCATGGGCATGGCCAAGCGCGAGCACGTAACAGCAATCCTGTCAGAGCCGGAAACCGCCTCCCGATGGCGCACGGCAAAGGGCAGCGCCTGGTCGGAGCATGACGTGGATCGGATGATGACGGCGCTCGAACCTGCGATGGCCGCAGCAGCGAGCCGTTGCGCCGTGCTTATCCCCGGCGCCGTGGAGGCGGTAGGCGCCTTACGTGCGCGAGGCCTCGGGATCGGATCCACAACGGGGTACACGCGCACCATGATGAGCGCGATTGTCGAGCGCGCACGCGCGCAGGGCTATGCGCCGGATACCATCGTGTGTGCTGGCGAGACACATCAGGGCAGGCCGGCGCCGCTGATGATCTGGAAAGCCCTTGTCGACCTTGGCGTGTGGCCAGCAGCCGCTGCCCTCGTCGCCGACGATGCGCCGGTCGGAATTGAGGCGGGCCGTCATGCAGGCTGCTGGTGTGTCGGCCTGGCGGGCTCCGGCAATGGTCTGGGTCTTGACGAGGAGACCTTCACCCAGTTGTCGCAGGACGAACGCAAAAAGCGGATGGTGCCCGCCGCAGCGTCGTTGACTGCAGCCGGAGCCGACTTCGTGATCGCCACCCTCTCGGACCTGCCCGATGTTGCAGCCGAGATCGATATGCGCCTGGCTGCGGGCGGGAAGCCAGGCGAGCGCATCGCCACAGTATGGATGTGAAGGTTGTCGATGGGCTCTGACCAATGACGGCTTCGGTGACGGCGGCACGCGAATCCACGCGGTGGGTACGATTCCAGGTCACGCTGTTTGGCGGTCTTGCGGCGTTTACAGCCTATTTCTCGATGTACGCGTTCCGCAAGCCGTTCACGGCGGGGACCTACGAGTCGGTAGCGGGCTGGACGGCAGCGCTGGATTTCAAGGTCGCACTCGTCATCGCCCAGGTTGCAGGTTACGCCCTTTCGAAGATCATTGGCGTCAAGATTGTTTCGGAGATGTCCCCCGCCCGTCGCGGTCTGGCCATCCTGGTGCTGATCGGCCTCTCATGGTTGGCGCTGCTCCTCTTCGCGGTCGTTCCGGCGCCTTACAAGATTGCCGCCCTGTTTCTGAACGGTCTGCCGCTGGGCCTGATCTGGGGGCTGGTGTTCGGATACATTGAGGGCCGCCGGACCAGCGAGCTCCTCGGCGCCATGCTGTGTGCGAGCTTCATCATCGCCTCGGGCATGGTGAAGTCCGTAGCTGTCTGGTTGATGGTTGATCTTGGTGTCACCGAGATGTGGATGCCCGCCGCCACAGGCGCATTATTCTTGCCAGTGCTGGCAGTCTCGGTGTGGGGCCTGCAGCGCATTCCGCCACCCAGTGCGGCCGACATCGCCGAGCGCACCGAAAGACGGCCGATGAACGCGGCTGAGCGCGGCGCGTTCTTCGCGGCCTATGCGCCTGGGCTTGTCCTGCTTGTCGCCGCCTATGTTCTCTTCACGGCGTTTCGTGATTTCCGTGACAATTTTGCAGCCGAGATCTGGACGGCGTTGGGACAGGGCGGCGTGTCGTCCGTGTTCACGGCAAGCGAAGCCCCTGTGGCCGTCGCAACGCTTCTGGTGCTGGGTAGCCTGATGCTGGTGCGCGACAACCGCCGCGCGCTGATCGCAATGCACTTCGTGTGTGCTGCGGGCGCCTTGCTGATCGGGCTGTCGACATACGCCTTTCAGGCAGGCTGGCTGGATCCACTTGCCTGGATGATCCTGTCCGGAGCAGGTCTCTATTTTGCCTATACGCCGTTCAACGCTATGCTGTTCGACCGGCTCATTGCGGCGACCCGCCAGATCGCGACGGCGGCTTTCCTGATCTATGTTGCCGATGCGGCTGGCTATGTCGGCAGCGTCGGCCTGATGCTGTATCGGAATTTCGGGGCCGCTGATCTCGACTGGCTCGCCTTCTTTACGCTCGGCGCCTATGTCGCCAGCGCGACGGGGCTGGTCCTGACGCTTGCGTCAGCCGTCTACTTCACCCGTCGCTTGCGCTGATCCGTACTTGATCTGCCTTTCACGATCCAGGTGAAGGCTCTCGCACGGCGTCTATGCAAGGCATGCAGACAATGAATTGGCCCGCCCTGGCTGGCCTGTGCTCCACGACGAGGGAAGCACACTCGCCAGGATCATCGGGGATAAACATGAAACGCCATCTTCTTCTCTCGACCGCGGGCTTTGCGGCGCTGGCCGCACCGGCCTTTGCCCAGAGCACGCCTGAAGCCGCAGATGCGGACCGCGTTGTGATCGTCGGTGAAAGCGTCGCCCGCGCGAACAACGTCGTCTCCGAGGAAGACATCGCCAATCTTGCAGGCGCACAGAACATCATCGACGCCATCAAGCTCGTGCCGGGCGTGCAGATCCGCGGCGCCGACGCCAGCAACAACGATCCCTGGACCTATGCGATCAACATCCGCGGCTTCGAAGTCAATCTCCGCAACGCCAAGATCGGCCAGACCCTGGACGGTGTCCCGCTCTTCAACGCGTCCTACTATCTCGGCGGGGCGCCAGCCCAGAAATACATGATCACCGAGATGGTCGAGAGTGTGCAGGTCAACCAGGGCACGGCCGATGTCGGCTCCCCTGCCTCCGCTGCTCTGGGCGGCACGATCGTCTACGCCAGCCGCGATCCGTCAAAGGAGGCGGGCGGTGTTCTGAAGGGCACGTTCGGCGATTATGACAGCCAGCGCTTCATGGCCCTCTATGAATCAGGCGAACTTTTCGGCAACACGCGCGGCATGATCGCGGTCTCCGATCTCAAGACAAATCTCTGGCCGCATAACGGCGCGACGACCGCGGGCATCGAACAGTTTCACGTCGCCGGCAAACTCGTCAGCGAGTTCGGCCCGCTGACCGTGACGGCTTATGGATCCTACAACGACAGCGACGACGATCCGATCATCGAATCGACCCGCGCTTTCCTGAACGCGACTGGTTTTGCCACTGACGGATCGAGCTCATTCTGGAATCCCAACCAGCCAGCCGCTGTCGCTGGCATAGGCGGCAACGAGAACTGGGCGGATGCCTGGGCCGCCGTGCGCGAGAACACGTTCGGTTATCTGAAGCTCGACTGGCAGGTGAACGATGCGCTGTCTGTCGATGTGACGCCGTACATCCAGATCAACGAAGGCATAGGCGAGTTCGCGCCGCCCTTCCAGGAGCCCCGCTTCGTCAACACCGCGACTCCCGGAGCCCTGCGGCAGGTGCTGTATGCGGGCTCGACCATTCGCACGACACGCGCCAACCCCACCGGCCGTGCCGTGTTGCCCTTCGCTACGGGAGGCGTTGAGCGGGTGTACACTGGCCTCGATGGCGTCGTTGTGCGCTCGTCAGAATGCTGGAACGCAGACAACACACCGCGTGTCATTTCAGGCGTCGACGTCTGTCCGATGGCGCAGTCCTACCGCAACAGCGAGTATTATCACCAGCGCATGGGCATCGTCGCGGACGGCACGCTGGAGCTTGGCGATCACACCATTCGTGGCGGGGTCTGGTACGAGCGGCTGGACCGGGATTTTGGCCGCGCCTGGAAGCCTTATCTCGATATCCGGCTTGGACCAATCGCGCTCGATCGCATTTACCGCCGCGACTTCTACCAGAGCTTCAAGACCGACCTGGTCAAGCTCCACATTGCCGATGACTGGCAGGTTACCGACGACCTTCTGATCAGCGCAGGTCTGCAGCACTACATGATCGATATCGAAGGCATCTCGATCGAAGGCGCCCAGTTCAACCCGGCGGGCCAGCTCATCGCGCCGCGCAACCTCGCCGCATCCAGCGACAGCCAGGAAGTCCTTCCCTCGATCGGCGCTGTTTACGAAATCTCGGACACTCTGGAGGTGTTTGCAGGCTATTCGAAGAATTTCGGGGCGATCGGTGACTGGGCGCTGGAGAAGACCGGCACGGACCTGTCAAACCTGCAACCCGAGATGGCTCAGAACATCGAAGTGGGCCTGCGCTTCGTCGGCGACAACCTTCGTGCTTCAGCGACCGCTTATGCGATCGACTATGACGACGCCATCGTGTTCCTCACCAACGACTTTGCGATCGGCGCGCCCGGCATCAACTACTCGGCCGGCACGGGTGGTACTTATTTCAACGTGCCTGGCGGGGTGGAATCGCGCGGCTTCGAGGCAAGCGTCGAGTACGACCTCACCGATGCGCTGACGGCTTATGCTTCGGCAAGCGTCATCAACGCCGAATACACGGCCGATTTCAACGCTGCGAGCTACGGCGGCAATGGCGGCCAGGTACGCGCAGGCTACAAGGTTGCCGGTACGCCGGAATACATTCTGGCCGGCGCGCTCAACTACGCGTCGGGACCGTTGGTGGGTTCGCTCCAGGTGCGCCGCATTGGCGAGGCGGCGGGCGATGCCTTCAACACTGCGTCACTGTTCGTCCCGGCCTACACGCTGGTCGATCTTTCGACCCGCTACCGGCTCGAGCTTCCATCGACCGGCGCCGAATACCTCGAGCTCGGCTTTGCTGTGAACAACCTCCTCGATGAACGGTATGTCGGCGGCATGCTTGACGAGTTTACCCAGCGCTACACGGCCGGCGCTCCGCGTTCGGTCTCGTTTACTGCGGCGGTAGGCTTCTGATCGATCCTGCACCGGATGGCGGCAGCTGCACGCGACGTCGCAGCTGCCGCCTTCGAAACTGCACACCCGTTCGCTCGATGCTCAGGAGCATGCGCTCGAACGAATCCAGGAGCTGGTCATTTAATTTCATCGTTCCGTCGTTTGACCACAGGCCAAAGCAGGATAACCCTCGGCTCGTCTGAGCAAAGCGTCATCTGTGTCTGGCAAGAGACGGAACCAATGCCTCGATATGATATCATCTATTCAGTCGAGCCGGCGAGCAAAGCGGTGTTCTCGGAATCCGTCATGGCGCGAGACAGGATCGAGGCCGGCAGCAGAGCATTGACGGGTTTTGAGAGCGCGCAGCAGAAGTTCGGTGCGAAATGCTACCGGGTCATCGATGGCCTTGGCATGGTTGTTACGCGAGGGCCGAAGGCTGTGATCACCCGTTAGATCCAGTAAAGCTGCGCGCTGCCAACCGGACCGCAGGCTGTCGTGGCGCGTTTGCAGATCGCCGGTGCGCTGCTATCAACCTGTTTTGATAAGCAATATCGGCAGCGCAACGTTTTGTCCGGACTGGCTTGCGTTCGCCCCATCGGCCAAATGCATCGTGGCTGCGGAGGCCGGCACCCTTCTCTGGACTGAGGCTGCCTCTGCGTATAACTGCCAACGACGTTTGTATCGGGTGTGCAGTGAAACTGAGTGAACTGATCGGAGCGGGCCGGCTGGTTGAGGTGCAATGCCAGGCGTGCAGAGCAAGGACGCCCCTTGATCCATTGTTCTTTCTGATACGTCGCGGCGACATCGAACTAAGCCGCCTTGGCGAGCGCCTCCACTGCGCTCAGTGCGGTTCGTCCGATATTGACCTCAGCGCAATCAAATCTTCCTACCCTGACCAACAGCCAATAAAACCGCCCTCGGTTGACGCAAAAGGGCGACCCGAGGGGGCTCCCTGACGCCGCTCTTGACCCGGTGGAAAAGCCCGCTCGTCCGCTGGTCGTAGCGCATCAACCCTGATTGCGGCGCGTGGTAACTGTCGCGCAACACGCGGAGATGAGCGAGAAAGCTGTTCAGGTCGGCGATCGCCCCCGTCTCGTCGGACAGGTCCGTCCCGGCTCCTGGTAAGCGGAGGGCGCTATTGGATTGATTGGGCGCCGATGAGAGGGATCCTCCATCGGCTGCTGTTCACACGCCAGGCCGTCTCCTTTCGAAGGACATGGTTCCGACCCCGCTTGTGCGCCGCTGGCCAACGCGAGTCTGTCGGTGACGGGAGGCGCGGGTCGGTCTATCCCACCCGTTCATGAAGGTTGTGATTGCAGGCGGCGGGATCGGGGGGCTTTGCGCGGGTATCGCGCTTGCGAAGGTCGGCTTTGCGGTTGAGGTGATCGAGCGGGCGCCGGCGCTGACCGATGTCGGGGCGGGCATCCAGCTCTCGCCGAATGCGACCAAGGGGCTGGCGGGTCTTGGCGTTCTGGAGGCGATCGCGCAGGTCGCCTCGGCGCCGCAGATGCTGGAGATGCGGATCGGGCGGACGGGGAAGAAGGTGTTCTCCATCCCGATTGCGCAGGAAGCGCGCAAGCGTTACGGCGCGCCGTATTTTCATGTGCACCGCGCGGACCTGATCGAGATCCTGAAGCGAGCTGCGATGTCCGCCGGCGTGCAGGTACGGCTGGGCGCGCGGGTTTCGGCTCATGTCCGCGATGCCGATGGGCTTCGGGTGGGGCTGGACACGGGCGCGATCATCCCTTGCGACCTGCTGGTCGGCGCCGACGGCGTGCGCTCCACTGTGCGGCGCCAGATGCTCGGCGATCTGGAGCCGCGATATACCGGCGCCGTGGCGTGGCGGATGACGGTGCCGAGCGATATCGCGCCCGACCTGCCGCAGGCGGCGATCGTGTGGGCGGGGCCGGGACGGCATGCGGTGACCTACCGGATCAGGCGTGGCGAGCTGATCAACTTCGTCGGCGTGGTCGAGACTGACAGATGGCTGGGTGAGAGCTGGGACCAGCCGGGCGATCCGACAGAGCTGGCGAAGGCTTTCGGCGGATGGGCGCCGCCGATCCCTGACATTCTTGCCTCGGCCAGCAACTGTTTCGTCTGGGCGCTGTTCGACCGCGATCCGCTTCCGAAATGGTCAGAGGATCGGGTCGTGCTGCTGGGTGATGCCTGTCATCCGATGCCGCCATTCCAGGCGCAGGGAGCGGCGATGGCGATCGAGGATGCGATCGTGCTCGCAAAATGCCTTCAGGCGCATGGGGTGTCGGCTGCATCGCTCCAACAGTATGAGCGGCTGCGCAAGCCGCGCACGACGAAGGTGTTGCAGAGTGCGCGGGCCAATATGGGCGTGTTCCATCGCTCCAACGCGCTGACGCAGGCGGCGACATACGGACCGATGCAGCTCGCCGACAAGCTGTTTCCTGATTTTGTCCGCTCGCGGCAGGACTGGATTTATGGCTATGATGTTCGCCATGTTCAGGTTTAGCGCGAGCGCCATCGTCATCGCTGCGGCACTGCTGGCCGGATGCGGGCCGGACGTGAAGGCACGGGCAGCGTCGGACGCGGTGGTAGCAGATGTGGCTGACAAGGGCGCGGCCTGGCCGCTGCTGCTGCGGCACTGCCTGAGTTCGGCGCATTGCGATCCGATGAGCGATTTTGGCGACGGGTCTGGCGAGGCGTCGGGTGTCGCCGGATCGGTGACGTGGTTCTTCCAGACGCCCGAAAAGGCCGGGGAGGGGGCGGAGGATTATGGTGCGAAGGCCGAGATCAATCTGTTCGGCATGCGCGCAAATGGCGGGTCAGCCGGGCGGCCGCTGATCATCGAGGAGTTGCCGGACAATCTTGGCTCCGCCAAAGCGAAGCGCACGACCCTCTCACTCGAGTACCGCGCACCCTCGGGCGCGCTGGAGCCATACTTCATGCAGGTGATCTCGCCGCACATCACGCAGGTGGCCAGGGGCCTGACCGATGCACGGCTCGAGATCAGGGGCGCTGACGGCGTGCTGT
Source organism: Hyphomonadaceae bacterium (assembly GCA_049318285.1). Lineage (GTDB taxonomy): Bacteria > Pseudomonadota > Alphaproteobacteria > Caulobacterales > Hyphomonadaceae > UBA7672. The sequence continues at coordinate 2,341 of JBMOGP010000039.1, read as the reverse complement.
TCGCCGCCGAGGCGGCGGGGATGGAAGCGCCGAAGACGGCGGTGAATGGCGGTTATGATCCGCCCGAATCGATGATCTTCCATGTCGCGCGCAACCTGCGTGACGAACCGCTACCGCAGCTGATGGCGGCGCTGGCGAAGGGCGACACGCTGTCCGTGAAGCTGCTGACGGCGGACGGGCGGCCGCTGCTGCAGGATGTGCTCTACACGGATGGTTTCGAAAGTGCGCTTGCGCGTGCCGGCGAAGCGGCGGGCGATGAGCTGATCCAGCGCCCGATTGTGGAGCGCTGTATGCAGTTCGCCGACAGGGACGAGGCATTCTGGAAGATCGCGGATGTGACCGCTGCGCTGGTGGTGTGCGACCCACGGCTGCCGGAGCGCCGGCGATAAGCTAGTTGCCCGCCGCTTCAACGATATCCGAGAGCGCGGTCGCGCGCTGCGTGCAGGCGGCGACGGGAATGCGAAGGGCGTTTGCAGCATGGTCCTTCGCCGCCTTGTCGCCCCAGGCGACAGACGCGCCTGCGCCTGCGTCCTCAATTGCTTTCTCTGACTTGAGTCTTGCTATGCCGGCCGCGTCGAGCGCCTGGCCATCGCGTAGCAGGATCGAGATCCTGTCGGGGTGGGCATCGGCCTTGATGGCCTCGAACTCGGCGCGAAGCACGCCCGCGCAATAGAGATCGTCCTTCGCGGCCTGCGAGCCGAGATTGTCGTAGTCGACGCCCGATAACTCCGAGATCGCCTTTTCGCCAGCCCCGCCCGTTGCCGACGACGACGCCGTGAAAGCGGGCAGGGTCACGGGTGGGAGTGCGGGGATCTCGGTCTGAACGCTGATCGAAGGCATGCCAGCGAGACGTTGCTCCATGATCTCGCGCTCGCCTGGCTGGGTCAGGCTCATCACCATGATGCCGCCAAACACCACGATGGCGACAAGTCCAATAACCTGGCGAGGCTTGAGCCTTTTGAGCATTCGTTTCCTATTCAGGCATGGGTATGGCGCGCGCGCGCGTATTGCACGCGTCGAGCGAGATGCGTGGTGCTTTGGCCTTGAGGTCCTTGTCGACCTGCGCTGCGTATGCGTCAGCGATTGTGCGCGCCTGCGTGGCGTGGATGGCCTTTTCGGTCACCAGGCGATTGATCCCGGACTCGCCGATGATGAAACCCAGCGCCTGCCGCTTGCGCAGCTGGGCCTCATCGACAGGAGCGAGGGCGTCGGACAAGTCTGGGTTCTCTGCATAGATCAGCGCGGAGCAGTAGAGTTCGTCGCGCGCCTGCTGCGAGCCGGCGCCCAGGAGATCCGTTGGCAGTGGCGGCACGCCGGGCGGCGGGCTGGACGCAGATGGCGGGGCAGGTTCGGCGGTTGCGAGTGTGGCCGGGACAGGGGTGGTCTCGCGCTGCTGGCTGCCGCAGGCGGCGAGCAACGCCGTCAATGACAGCACAAGCCCGCCATACGCCAGTGTCCTGATCGTCATGCCTGAAGCGCCTCCCGTTGAGTATCTGTGATAGCGCAGCTGTCCGGGGGAGCAACCGCCGCCCTCGCCCGCTGATCTACCCCCTGACTCAACTCCGCGCGAGGCCTATAGAGCCGCCGATGGAATTCTGGGTCTGGGCCAATTTCACATTGCTGTTCCTGGCTGGCGGGCTGACGCCTGGTCCGGCGGTGATGCTCGTGACAACGGCGTCGATCCGGTATGGCTTCTGGGCCTCGACGGGGCCAGCGATGGGTATCTGTGCGGCAAACCTCGTCTGGATCGCGCTGGCGGCGTCGGGCGTGGCGCTTGTCGCCAGGACCTTTCCCGAGGCGTTTCTCGCCTTCAGGATTGCTGGCATTGCCTTTATCGTGTGGCTCGCTTGGAAGACGGCGTTCGGCGCCCCGGTTGACCTGTTGCGGCGCGAGCCGCCGCCGCGCGCGAGGCTGTTCGTGCATGGTGTCGGACTGCAGCTCGCGAACCCGAACGCGCTTGTCTACTTTGGCGGGCTGTTGCCGACCTACTTCAATCCTGACCACGACATGATCCCGCAAGTGCTGATCAGCATGGCGACCGTGACGGTGTGCGAGATGTTCGGGCTGATGGTCTACGCCTCGGGCGCGGATGCGCTGGCGCGGCGCTTCCAGTCACAGACGTTTGCGACCGGTTTCTTCCGGATCGCAGCGCTCGCGATGGTCGTCTCGGCGGGGTTCGCGGTCTATCTCACCTGGGCGACGACAGGGCGATAGATCAATCGCCAATCTGGCCCGTGCGCACCGGAAGGTCCATCGGGCGCACGTCGGGTGCCGTGTCGCTGCGCGAGGCCGCGTTGACGAGGCAGCGATCGCGCTGGGCGGGATCGTTCTCGTTGTGGGC
>JBMOGP010000038.1:0-10928 GCA_049318285.1 Hyphomonadaceae bacterium | reverse complement strand
ACCTGCAGCACGCTGAAGACGTGCTGAACGCGGACCACTACGGGCTGGAGAAGGTGAAGGAGCGCATACTGGAGCACCTCGCCGTGCAGACGCGCGCCGACAAGGTGCGCGGACCAATCCTCTGCCTCGTCGGTCCTCCCGGCGTCGGGAAGACTTCGTTGGGCAAGTCCATCGCCAAGGCTACAGGCCGTGACTTCGTGCGCGTGTCGCTTGGCGGCGTGCGTGACGAAGCCGAGATCCGCGGACACCGCCGGACCTATATCGGCTCAATGCCGGGCCGTATCATCCAGTCGATGAAGAAGGCCAAGAGCGGTAACCCGCTGTTCCTGCTGGATGAGATCGACAAGCTTGGTCAGGACTATCGTGGCGATCCGTCGTCAGCGCTTCTCGAAGTGCTCGACCCGGAGCAGAACGTGACGTTCAACGACCACTATCTGGAGGTCGACTACGACCTGTCGGATACGATGTTCATTACGACTGCGAACTCGTTGAACATGCCGCAGCCGCTCCTTGACAGGATGGAGATCATCCGCCTTGAGGGTTATACGGAAGATGAGAAGGTCGAGATCGCCAAGCGGCACCTCCTGCCGAAGACGATCGAGAACCACTCGCTGCGTGAAGGCGAGCTGATCGTCGAGGACAGCGCGATCCGCGACCTCATCCGCTACTACACGCGGGAAAGCGGTGTTCGTTCGCTCGAGCGCGAAATGGCCCGGCTGGCCCGCAAGGCGGTTCGCGACATCGAAATGAAGAAGGCGACGACCGTCACGGTCAGCGCCGAGAATCTCGACAAGTTTGCGGGCGTCCGGAAATATCGTTACGGTGTTGCCGATCGCGATGATCAGGTTGGCGTCGTAACGGGGCTGGCGTGGACGGAAGTCGGCGGCGACCTGCTCACCATCGAAGCCGTGCAGATGCCCGGACGTGGCCGCATGACGGTAACCGGATCGCTGCGCGATGTGATGAAGGAGTCGATCTCGGCGGCCCAATCGCTGGTTCGTTCGCGCTCTGTGCAGATGGGTATCCGTCCGCCTGTGTTCGACAACACGGACATCCACGTGCACGTGCCGGATGGTGCGACGCCCAAGGACGGCCCGTCGGCGGGTATCGCAATGACGACGGCGATCGCCTCGCTGCTGACAGGTAATCCGATCCGCAAGGATATCGCCATGACCGGCGAGATCACGCTGCGTGGGCGGGTGCTGCCAATCGGCGGCCTGAAGGAGAAACTGCTCGCAGCCCTGCGTGGCGGCATCAAGACGGTGCTGATCCCGGAGGAGAACGAGAAGGATCTCGTCGACTTACCTGAGAACGTGAAGTCCGAGCTGACCATCGTGCCGGTCTCGACCATTGAGCAGGTGCTGGCGCGGGCGCTCACGCGGCCGCTGACGCCGATCCAGTGGAGCGAGGCCGAAGAGGCCGCCTATCGCGCCCAGCTGGGACCAGGCGGCACAAAGCCCGGTGAGGCCCAGCTGCCTCACTAGGCGAGACGACATGAAGTGCATCAGCGGGCCTGCCGTCGACGGCAGGCCCGTTCGCGTTGCAGCCGTGTGCGGCAGCAGGGCGCTGGCGCTGCGGCTGGCGGCCTCAGCTTGCCAAGCCGGGCCGGATGGGTACATGCATCCCACACCCCCTGCGTAACCCGGAAACGCCGCACATGACCGTCAAAGTCCGCTTTGCGCCTTCGCCCACGGGCAAGCTGCACGTCGGGAACATACGTACTGCACTGGTCAACTGGCTTTTCGCGAAAGGCCAGGGCGGGACGTTTGTGCTTCGTATCGACGACACGGACCTGGAGCGCTCCACCAAGGAGAACGAGGAAGGCATCCAGCGCGATCTCACATGGCTGGGAATGAGGTGGGACGAGACTTTCAAGCAGTCCGAGAAGTTCGAGCGTTATCGCGAAGCCGCCGAGGCGCTCAAGGCCAAGGGGTTGCTCTATCCCTGCTATGAAACTGCCGACGAGCTGGAGCGCCGCAAGAAGATCGCGCTGAGCCGCGGCAAGCCGCCTGTCTATGACCGCGCGGCGCTGGAACTGACGGCTGAGCAGCGCAAGGCGCTGGAGGCCGAAGGGCGCAGGCCGCACTGGCGCTTCAAGCTCTCGGGCGGTCGCGCCGAGTGGAGCGACCTCGTGCGCGGGCAGCAGTCGATCGACACGTCGTCGGTATCTGACCCCGTGCTGATCCGTGAAGATGGATCGTTTCTGTATACGATGCCGTCTGTGGTGGACGATGTGGATGCGAAGATCACGCACGTCATTCGCGGCGAAGATCACGTTACAAATTCCGGAGCGCAGATAGAGATCTTTCTCGCGCTGGGTGCCCAGCCGCCGGAGATGGCGCACATGCCGCTGCTGATCGGAGCGGACGGGCAGGGGCTTTCCAAGAGGCTCGGCTCGTTGTCGGCGGAGCAGCTTCGCAATGAAGGTTACGAGCCGCTGGCGTTGCTGTCGCTGCTGTCGAAGATCGGCACCTCGGATCCGGTTGAGGCGCGGGAGAGCCTGCAGCAACTTGCGCTGGAATTCTCGTTCTCGAAGATGGGGCGCGCGCCGGCGCGCTTCGACGAGAACGAGCTCAGCGGGCTTAACGCGCAGATCGTGCATGCGATGAGCTTCGAGACAGTGAAGCCGAGGCTGGAAAAGCTCGCCTATGGCGATCAGGCGACGCCCGAATTCTGGGACGTCGTGCGTGGCAACATGCAGGGCGTGCCGGATGCAGCGTTGTGGTTGGCCGTCGTCTATGGCGGCGGGCTGACCGGCCCTGATCTGGACGCCGATGACAAGGCGTTTGTCGGTGAGGCGGCGAAGTTGTTTCCGGCCGGCGACGTGACGCTTCAGACCTGGAAGGCGTGGGTCGAGGCTGTGAAGGCCAAGACCGGCCGCAAGGGCAAGGGGCTGTTCCAGCCCCTGCGCCGCGTGCTGACGGATCAGGAGCACGGACCGGAGATGGATCGGATGCTGCTGCTGATCGGGGCGGAGAAGGCGCGCGCGCGACTGGATCAGGCGTCGGCCTAGGGCTCCTCGACGAACTGCGTGTTCTGCTCGGGAATCTGTGCTGCTGCGTCGTCGTAGAGAAAGGGCAGGAAGACGTAGCGCCGTCCGCGCGTGACCTGCGTCACGGCGTACAGCAGCGAGCAAGAGAAGCCGACTGCGCCGCCTGCTGCCGGACGGTAACCGCGGGTGCCGTACTTTGGAAATACGACCTCGCCGCCGTCAAAATCTTCGCTGAGATCGATCGAAACTGCGAAGCGGCGATGCGCCGGCCCTTTTGTGGCGTTGTCGCGATGTAGCCGGAAACGAGCTTCGTCTTCGGCAACGTAACAGGCCACGAGATGGCGCTCGATGCGTATCGCCGCGAACTGATGGATCTTTTCTATCTCCGGCACGATGCGGCGACGGATGTGCGCGGTGATGGTCCTGCGTTCGGCTTCGTCGGTGAGAAGGTAGTCTCGTCGGCGCTTCTGCAGGTCTTGTGACCAAACACGTTTTCGAGGACGATCGCTGCCGCCTGGATATCCATGCTCGCGAGTCGTCCGGCCGGTGACACCCTTACGACATGATCCAGCGCCTCGGCGATGTCGCCCCGATCTTCCCGGAGGAGGATGACGGCGGTGACCTGCGTCATGGGGTTGATGATGACCCACTTGCAGTAACACTTGGCCTCGCTGCCATCGAGCGGAGCGCTGCCATATGCGCGGGCGATCTTGTTGTCGTAGCTACAGAAGAACCGGTAACCAGGTACGATCACGGTAAGGCGATTCTGGGCCTCGTCCTCGTGATCAGTCGTGACGTCGAAGAATGCGTCGTGGGAAACGTCGAACAGGTCGCGACGCTGTCTGACCGCGGCGATGACGGCGGCGACATGGGCTGAAGTGCTGCTGCGAAAGAAGTACAGCATGAGCGAACCGCCAGCTGCGAGATCGAGGTTGTAACGCTCCCGCTGGAGTTAGGTTGTATCACTCTGGGGGCGGGGTCGCCGGGAGAAAGAAGTGTATAGGCAGCCATGTTCCTTCCGGGCTTGCGCCCGGCGGACCAGCCGACGGGCGACAATCGCGGGAGTTCGCCAGGCCACGTAGCGCAACACTCTGTCGAGATGGAGGGGGTCGCTTCCCTGTCGCTCGGGGAGCGGTTCAGGGACGGGAAGGGCGCTGCTTGTGGGGTGCCGACTGAACTACCAGTTCGCCCTTGGCCTGGCGATCCAACGTCCAGCCCGCCTGCAGGACCGCCGCCGTGATAAGCGTGTCCTCCGGCGCCTATTTCAGCACGCCAAGCCCGTCCAGCCGCACCGAGCGGATGCGCGGTCCCGTGCCTTCGAGCAGGCCTTCAGGGTCGTCGAGCGTTGCGCCGAACATCAGAAAAAGCGTCGCCCATCGCGGGTACAGCGCAACCGTGATCGGCAGGGCAGAGTCTTTCGCTGTTGGTCCGAAGCCGACGGGGAGCGCATTGTAAGTGGCATAGACCAGACAGATTGCGCCCGGCAGCCGTTTTCTGAGGTGCGCGATTGCGGCGCGCCTGCGTTTTTCCATCTCTAGCGAACACTTTTTCAGAAAGGTGTCCAGTTACTGCTGGGCAGTTACCATGGGCTCAAGTTATTCTCAGATCGCCAGCCGACGCCAGATCAGTGGAACCACTTCAGTACCCCGAGCGTTTCGGGTGAGAAGTGGAGACTGAGAATGACAGGACGTCGGACGGACGCAGATTACGGGAACTCGGTCGAGAACCTGGCCGGGATGGTGGCGGGCGATATGTCGGAACTTTCAGAACGTACGAAACGCGCTCTAGGCGGCGCGCAGGAATTTGCAGGTGAGTTCGCCGAAGGCGCAGCGAAGAGCGGCCGCAAGGCTGCGAAATTCGTTGTTCGCGAGGTGCGCGAGCATCCCCTGCGTACGCTGGCGATTGGCGCGGCGGTTGGCGCCGTGGTCGCAGCAGTGATCATGCTGAGAAACAAAAGCGACGAGTAGCACAGACCTCTCTCCAGGGGCGGATGGGGTGGGGCTGGTGTCAAAGGCGGAACGGATCGTCGGCGTCCCGGCAGGCCCGGCTGCACTTCGGGTGCGCGAAAAGTGGGTGGGGCTGGATCTTCCGGTCTCGCCTCCTCGCCGCGTGACCCGACGCGCCTGGATTGACTTTCGGCAAAGGGGGCGTCTTCGAAGCTGTTGGCTCTGTTCGGCTTGCAGGCTGAGACGCTCGACCCCTGACAAGGTTACACTGTCGACGAAGAGACCGCGATCGTCATACTCGCAACACGACATCGGGGCGCCGCTGCTTAGTGGCGCGAAAACGCCCCCCATCTTATGGGCCGCAAGCTCATCTTCGAGGCTATTGCGTGCCTTCTGGTTGGCGCCAGCGATTCCTAGGCGGCCTTTCGTGTGGCTGCCGATTGTGCCACGGCTTCGGCGACCTTGATGCCATCGACAGCGGCGGAAAGGATGCCGCCAGCATATCCGGCGCCTTCTCCGGCCGGATACAGGCCCCTAACGTTCAGCGATTGCAGGTCGGCGCCGCGTGTCATTCTGACGGGGCTGGACGTGCGCGTTTCGACCCCGGTCATGACGGCATCATCCATCGAGAAGCCCTGGATCTGGCGGCCGAAGGCCTGCAGCGCCTCGCGCATGGCGATTGTCGCGTATTCCGGCAGGCAGAGATTGAGGTCGGTCGGCGTGACGCCGGGCTTGTAGGACGGGATCACCGAGCCCAGCGCGGTCGAGGGTTGGTCCTTCAGGAAGTCGCTCACGAGCTGGCAGGGGGCAAACCATGATGCGCCGCCTGCGATGAATGCCTTCTCTTCCCAATGCCGCTGGAAGGCGATGCCTGCGAGGGGATTAGCGCGCGCATCTGCAGGAAAGTCTTCCGGCGTCACGCCCACGACGATGCCAGCATTCGCGTTGCGTTCGTGTCGCGAATACTGGCTCATGCCGTTGGTTACAAGGCGGCCGTCCTCGGACGCGGCCGCAACGACGGTTCCACCTGGGCACATGCAGAACGAGTAGACGCTGCGTCCATTGCTGGCGTGATGGGCCAGCTTGTAGTCGGCGGCGCCGAGAATCGGGTGGCCCGCGCTGGGGCCAAAGCGGGCGCAGTCGATGATTGATTGCGGATGCTCGATGCGGACCCCGATGGAGAACGGCTTGGCCTCGAAGAAAACGCCGCGGCCATGCAGCATCTCGAACGTGTCGCGGGCGGAGTGGCCAAGCGCCATGACGACATGGTCAGTTTCGATCGCTTCACCATTCGCAAGCACGATGCCGGCGACCTGCTTTTCTCCCTGGCGTTCGTGCAGGAGTATGTCGCTCACCCGATGCTCGAAACGGATCTCTCCGCCGAGCCTCTCGATCTTTCCGCGCATGTGCTCAATCATCGAAACGAGGCGGAAGGTGCCGATGTGGGGTTTGGAGACGTACAGGATCTCATCGGGCGCGCCGGCCTCGACGAATTCGGTCAGGACCTTGCGCCCCAGATGGCGCGGGTCCTTGATCTGGGAATAAAGCTTTCCGTCGGAGAACGTCCCGGCGCCGCCTTCGCCGAACTGGGCGTTCGAGCCGGGGTTGAGAATGCCCTGGCGCCAGAACTTGAAGGTGTCGACCGTGCGCTCGCGGACGATCTTGCCGCGCTCGAGGATGATCGGGTTGAAACCCATCTCCGCGAGCAGCAGACCGGCGAACAGGCCACATGGTCCCATGCCGACGACGACCGGCCGCTTCATGCCGCCAGAAGCCTGCACGGGGGGGCGGTAGTTCAGGTCAGGTGTGCGGACGATCTGCTTGTCCTTCGACAGCCGCTTCAGGACAGAGGCCTCGTCCTTCACCTCCGCATCGATCGTGTAGATGAGCTGGATTGCCGACGTTTTGCGGGCGTCATACGCGCGCTTGAACACGGTAAATGAGATGAGATCCTGCTCGGAGACGCCGAGCCGTTTCAGGACCGCCTGTCTCAGCGCGCGCTCGGGGTGGTCGAGCGGCAGCTTGAGTTCCTGGATGCGGAGCATCTGCGTCGTCCTTTATGGGGGTGGCGCAACGCACACCGGACCAAGACGCGGCATATAGGGGAGGTCGCGCCTGAGCGCAAATCTCCGGTTTAGCCCTCTTCCAGCAGCGCGATCAGCCGCTCGCGCGCTTCGAGAAACTCCTCACGGAACTGCTGGACGACCTGGCCACAGGACATTGACTGGTTCATCAGGCCGACGCCTTGACCGACCCAGTAGGTTGCCAGCTGTTTCGCGCCCTCGTGGCCCGTCTCGGCGAGGGCGTTGACCCTCCGGAGAGCGGGCTCAGAAACGAAGCTCTGGAGCGGCATCCCGAGCGGCGATGGGGCGTCTTCGCGTTCCCACGCATCGGTCCAGGGTGAGCGGAGCTGGCGCGAGGGCTTTCCCGTGCGCGAGCGCGAACGGACAGTGTCGCGCGACGTGGCGGCAAGCATCTTCTGCTTGATGGTTTCGCTGGTCTCGGCCTCCGTTGTGGTCAGCCAGACAGAGCCGCACCACGCGCCGGCTGCGCCCATCGACATGGCGGCGGCCATCTGTGTTCCCGTGGTGATGCCGCCGGCGGCGAGGATGGGCGTGGTCGCACCCAGGGCCTGCACGGCGCGGTGCACTTCCGGGATAAGCACCATGGTGGAGACCTCGCCGCAATGGCCGCCAGCTTCGCCACCCGCGACCACGAGGATATCGACGCCGGCCTGCACCTGTGCGACTGCATGCTCCTTGGCGCCGACGAGGGCGGCGACCGGCACGCCATGACGCTTGCCCATCTCCAGCATATCGCGGGGCGGCACGCCGAGCGCGTTTGCGATCAGGCGGATCGGAAACTGGAACGCGACCTCGAGTGCGCTGGCGGCGCCGTCTGCGCGCATGTTGCGTGCAAATCCGACGCTGCGCTTGCGATCATCTTCCAGATTGCCGGGCTCGACGCCGTGAGACGTGAGGATCCCGCTCGCGAAATCCTTGTGCGCCTGCGGCACTGCGGCAAGAAGCGCCTCGCCGCTGAAGGCTGCGGACTTACCCTCCATGGCGTTGGGCACGATCAGGTCAACGCCGTAGGGCTTGCCACCACAATGCGCATCGATCCATGTGAGTTCTTCGCGCAGACGAGCTGGCGGGAGGTTGACCGCGCCGAAAACGCCCATGCCGCCGGCGCGCGAGACGGCCGCAACCACATCGCGGCAGTGGCTGAAGGCGAGCAGCGGGAAGTCGATGCCGAGCGTCTCGCAGATGGGCGATTTCATCAGTTAGCCTCGCATGCATTTCGCCGCAGGGTGGAGCGGCGGCGAGCGAACGTCAAATCGATGCTGATCTCGCCTTGCGGAACGCCGGGATAGAACGGCCTGGCTCCTAGCGAGGCAGTTTGCTGACGCCCATCAGATATTCGTCGACTGAACGTGCGCACTGGCGGCCCTCGCGGATCGCCCACACGACCAGCGACTGGCCGCGACGCATGTCGCCGCAGGCGAAGATGCGGTCGGCGCTGGTCTTGTAGTCGTCGGTGCTGGCCGCGACATTGCCGCGCGGATCGAGCACGGCTTTCGTCTGGTCGAGCAGGCCGGGCACGATGGGGCCCGTGAAACCCATAGCGAGCAGGACCAGGTCAGCCTTCAACTCGAACTCGGAGCCCGCGACTTCCTGCATCTCCTTGCCGCGCGCGCCTTTCACCCATTCGACGCGGGCGCAGACGAGGGCCTTCACCTTGCCGCCGTCGCCGATGGCGCGCTTGGTGATGACCGACCAGTCGCGCTCGGCGCCTTCCTCGTGGCTTGATGAGGTACGCAGCTTCAGTGGCCAGTCGGGCCACGTCAGGGCCTTGTTCTCGTGGGCGGGCGGCCGGGGCATGATTTCCAGCTGCGTGACGCTCACCGCGCCGTGACGGTTCGAGGTGCCAATGCAGTCCGAGCCCGTGTCGCCGCCGCCGATGACGATGACGTGCTTGCCTGTCGCGGTGATCGTGCCGCCGGGCGCGGCAGTCTTCTCGTCGTCGCCAGCCACACGCTTGTTCTGCTGGGTCAGGAAATCCATCGCGTAGTGAACGCCGTCCAGTTCACGGCCGGGCACAGGCAGGTCGCGCGGCTTTTCGGCGCCGCCGGCCAGAACGATGACCTGATAGTCGTCGAGCAGGCGCTGCACGGAGACGTCGATGCCGACATGCATGCGGGGACGGAAGATGACGCCTTCACCCTCCATCTGGCGCATGCGCAGGTCGATGTGTTTCTTCTCCATCTTGAAGTCTGGGATGCCGTAGCGGAGCAGGCCGCCGATGCGGTCCGATTTCTCGAACACGGTCGGGGAATGTCCCGCTCGCGCGAGCTGTTGCGCGCATGCCAATCCGGCAGGGCCGGAGCCGACGACCGCGACGCGCTTGCCAGACCCACGTGGTGCGGACTGGGGCTTGATCCAGCCTTCATCCCAGCCGCGATCGATGATCTCGCACTCGATGGTTTTGATCGAAACCGGGTTCTCGCTGATGTTGAGGACGCACGAGGCTTCGCACGGCGCCGGGCAGACACGGCCGGTGAACTCCGGGAAGTTGTTGGTCGAGTGCAGGTTCTCGAGCGCGGTCTTCCAGTGATCGCGCAGGACGAGGTTGTTCCAGTCGGGGATCTGGTTGTTGACCGGACAGCCTGGCGCGCCCGGGGCGACCGAGCCGGTGCCCTGGCAGAACGGGATGCCGCAATCCATGCAGCGCGCGGCCTGGATGCGGATTTCCGCATTGTCCATGCGCTTCAGGAATTCGGCGTAGTTCTTCTTGCGCGCCTCGGGCTTTTCGTAGGCGCGTTCTTTCTTCTCGTATTCGAGGAAGCCTGTGGGCTTGCCCATGATGATGCTCCCCTGTTTCTATTCTGCCGCCACTGTGGCCTGGCTTGCCGCCTTCATGTCCGCCAGCGCGCGGGCATAGTCGGTCGGCATAACCTTCACGAAATTGCCCAGCATGACGTCCCAATCGTCCAGCAGCGCGCGCGCGCGGGCGCTGCCAGTGTGCAGCAGGTGGCGCTCTACGATGATGCGGAGGCGTTCGGCGTCGAAGGCCAGCATGTCGCCCATGCCGCTACTTTCTGCTGACGGCGCACGTTGCAGCGGCGCGTCAGCCTCGGGACCGCCCTCTGCGGGTTTCACGGTTTCCAGCTTCACCATCGACGGATTGCACCGGCTGACGAAGCTCTTCTTCGGGTCGTAGACATAGGCAACGCCGCCCGACATGCCGGCCGCGAAGTTGCGGCCTGTATCGCCGAGAACCACGACCACTCCGCCGGTCATGTACTCGCAGCCATGGTCTCCGCAGCCTTCCACGACCGCAACCGCGCCCGAGTTGCGTACGGCGAAACGTTCGCCAGCGACGCCCTCGAAGTAGGCCTCGCCCGCGATCGCGCCGTAGAGGACTGTGTTGCCGACAATGATGTTCTCCGTCGGCTCGCGTTTGGCGCCGTCGGGCTGACGCACGACGACCCGGCCGCCGGAGAGCCCCTTGCCGACATAGTCGTTTGCATCGCCCACGAGGTTCAGCGTGACGCCACGTGCGAGGAAGGCCCCGAAGCTCTGGCCCGCTGTTCCCGTGAGCGCGATCTGGATCGTGTCGTCAGGCAGGCCGGCGTGGCCGAACTTCCGCGCCACTTCGCCGGAAAGCATGGCGCCGACGGTGCGGTTCACGTTGTTGATCGTCTCGGTGATCTGGACCGGCTTGGGTGTCTTGCCGAGCGCAGGCTTGGCGAGCTTGATCAGCTTGTGGTCCAGCGCGCCGTCGAGGCCATGGTCCTGTGTTGAGGCATGCTTGACGGCGACGCCGGCCTTGGCGGGCGGTTGATAGAGGATCTTCGAAAGATCCACGCCCTTGGCTTTCCAATGGTCGAGCGCATGGCGCATGTCGATCAGGTCGACCCGGCCGACCATTTCCTCGAACTTCCGGAAGCCGAGCTTGGCCATGATGTGCCGGACTTCTTCGGCGACGAA
>JBMOGP010000037.1:0-10947 GCA_049318285.1 Hyphomonadaceae bacterium | reverse complement strand
CCTTCACCTTCCATCTTTATCCGCTGTTGCTGGAGCGCGGCTTCGAAACGGCGGCTGTCATCGCCGCGATGGCGGTGATCGGGCCGGGGCAGGTGGGCGGGCGCATTGCGATGACGATCTTTGCGGGCAATGCGCCGATGCGGGTTGTCGGCTCGTGGGTGGTGGCGGGTTTTGCATTGAGCCTCGCCTTGCTGGTGTGGCTGCCGCCGTCCTTCGCGGCGATCGTCGCCGTGGTGGCGCTCTACAGCGTGACGAACGGCATTCTCACGATCGTGCGCGGCGCCTCCATTCCGGAGATGGTGAGCGGGCAGGACTATGGCGCGGTGGCGCCGCTCGGCGCGGCGGCGCTGTGGTCGGTCAACAGCACGTACGATCCTGTGCTGGTCGCGATGCTGGCAGGCGCGATCGTGCTGGCGGCGGGGTTCTGGGTCGCGGCAGGGCTGGCGCGGCGGGAGAAGAGGTAAGGCGCCCGCTTGCAATGGTGCAACCATTGCACTATGTTCCGTCATGCCCCGGATAGCGCGTTTCGCCTCGGCAGAGATTGCGATGTCTTTCGCCGACCATCCGCCGCCGCACTTTCACGTGCTGGGGCGCGAGGGTGCCGCGCAGGTTGATATCGAGACGCTTGAGGTGATTGCCTCGAGCGGGCGGATCGACCTGCGGGAGGCGCTGGCCTGGGCGGCGGCGCATCGCGCCGAGTTGCGCGCGCACTGGGCGCGATTGAGTGGAGACCGGTGATGGCAATCGGGAAGATGGTGTCTCTGGCCGTGGCGGGTCCCGGCAGGCTGGAGCTTGAATGGGATGATGGCCATGGCGCGGCCGTTGACCTTGGCGCGGTCATCGCGGGGCATCCTGGCCTGAAGCCGATCCGCGCCGCGCGGGCGTTCGCGAAGGCGGCGCTCAGCGATGATGGCTGGTCAGTCGAATGGCCGGGCGGCGTCGACTTCGGCGCGCCGCAGCTTCGCCGCTGGGCCGACGAACAGGCGGGCGAGACGATGCGCGCGGACGATTTCCGCGCGTGGATGGAGGCGCACGCCCTGACGCTCGATGGCGCGGCGTCGGCCCTCGGCCTGTCACGCCGGATGATCGCCTACTACGCCAGCGGCGAGAAACCGATCCCGAAGACGGTGCTGCTGGCGACGGAGGGATTGAGAGCGCGTGAACGAAAGGAACAACGCGCGAACAAGATGCTTGCTAATGAATCAGGCTCGGCTGGAATCCGACGTGGCCGGGGGGTTTTGATTCAGGGAAGCATAGCCATGAGCAAAGGTAGCAAGACTTTCCCGATTGGTCGCGACGCCAGGTCTGGCGCGTTCAGCCCAGTGAAGGAAGCAAAGAGCCGGCCGTCGACGACGACCGTCGAACGTATGCCGAAGTCGGGCCACGGCGACACGAAGCGCAAATAGCCGTTGCCGAACGTTAGTCTCCAAACCGGCGAAGGCGCAAACGTCTTTGCCGGTCCCTCGCGGCGTCCATCGTTTGCAGCGCCCGTTCGACTTCTTTTTGCCGGTCTTCGTCAGGTTCAATCGTGTCGTGAGCCACCAAGCAGCTCACGTTACGCCGCTTCAGATACGCGGCCAGTTCGTACGCCCCCTTTCTTGTCGGTGTCGCGATGGCCAACAAAAAGGGCGCACCAAACCGGTGTCCCAAACGCTCGATTGAGCGATGGCCGGCGCCGCAAGTTGAGCGGTACGCAGCAGAACAGCGCCCAAGGGTGGGGAGCCAATGTCGTCCAGGTATACAAAGTGAACGGCCTCGACGAACGCGTTTGCGATCGCAGTGGCTGCCTTGTTGAGATCCTGGCGGAGCTTGTCTTGAAGTTCGCCTTGTCGTCGACGGTCAACCGTTCCCCCTAGATCTCGCTCACATACTCCAGCTCGATCGGGCCGGTCATGATGACGTGGTCGGTGGCGTCACTCCAGTCGATCTCGATGTCGCCGCCGTCATTGTGGACGAGCACCTTGCGGTCGGTGAGGCCGCGGCGCGCGGCGGCGACGATGGCGGCGCAGTTGTTGGAACCGCAGGCGAGGGTGAGGCCGGCATTGCGCTCCCAGGTGCGCAGGCGGGTCTCGGTTCTGGAGAGGACCTGAAGGAAACCGACATTGACGCCTTGCGGGAAGAGGGGATGCCATTCGACGAGGGAGCCGACGGCTTTGACGTCCACAGCATCGAGATCGGGCACGAAGAAGACGACGTGGGGGTTGCCCATGTTCACCGCGCCGGGGAGCTGCATGTAGGGCGAACCGATCGGCCCGATCTTGAGATCGATGCCACGCGTGTCCATGCGCTCGGCGAGCGGGATCTCTTCCCATTTGAGGAGGGGCGAGCCCATGTCGACGGCGATTCTTGTCGGGGCGATGCGGTCGGCTTTCAGCTTGCCGGCGACGGTCTCGATGACGAGCTTGTCCTTGCCGGTCTCTTCCATGACGAGCCAGGCGACGCATCTTGTGGCATTGCCGCATGCTTCGGCGGAGGAGCCATCCCTGTTCCAGATGCGCATGAAGACGTCGCCTCGGCGCGTCTGTTCCATGGCAATCACCTGGTCGGCGCCGACGCCGGTCTTCGGGTCCGCGATGGCTGCGACCTGCTCCGGCGCCAAGCCCAGCCCGCCTTTCCTGTCGTCGAAAATGACGAAGGAATTCCCGGCCCCATTCATCTTCCAGAATTTCATGGGGGAGATTTAGGGCGTTGTGAGCAGCGAGGCTAGAGCGGGCGGCCTACTGGTCCGGTTCGGCCTGTTTGCCGGCTGCGCGCAGGGCGGCGAAGTAGGCCATCAGCTCCTCCTTCTGCTTCTGCGGGATGATGAGGTTCGGCATGTTGGGATGCGAGGTGCTGAACCAGACATTGAGCGCCATGGATGTCATGCCGGGCGTGGCGGCCACGCTGGAGAAGCTGGGCGCCTTGGCGAAGGGCGGCGTGGGAATGCCGGGCTCGACCGCGTGGCAGCTGGCGCAGACCTCGCGGGCGTAGGTCTTCCCGCGGGCGGCGTCGCCTGTTTGCGCACTGGCTGCGGGAAGTGCGCAGACGGAGAGTAGCGCAAGCGCTGCACCAAGGCCCAGTTGAGGGGGAAAAGGCATCAGATACTCCCGTCTGCTGGCGACAGCCTGCGCCGGCACCGCCGTGCCGGCTTGACGTGCGTCAATCCGCACTGTGCGCCGGGCCATTCGTGTTCTGCTTGCGCGCTGCGGTGCAGGCGTTAACCCTGCGGGACAGAAAAACAGGGGATAGGCATGCGCACGATACTGATGGGCATGGCGGCGGCTGTGCTGTCGGCCTGTGCATCCCAGGAGGCGACGACAGTGACGACCCAGAAGCCAGCAGTGGCGATCGACCGCGAGAAGCATCTCTATCTTGAAGAGGTGGAAGGCGCCGAAGCGCTGGCGTGGGTGCGCTCGCAGAATGAGCGTACGCTGGCGATCCTGGAGAACGATCCGCGGTTCAAGGGATACTATGAGGCGGCGCTGGGAATCGCGACGTCGAAGGAGCGGATCCCGTACGGGTCGATCCGGAAGGGTTATGTCTACAATTTCTGGCAGGACGAGGCGCATGAGCGCGGCCTGTGGCGGCGCACGACGCTTAGCGGTTATGCGAGCGCCGCCCCGGAGTGGGAGACACTGCTCGACCTTGATGCGCTGGCGAAGGCCGAGGGCGCGAACTGGGTCTACAAGGGCGTGTCATGCCTCAAGCCGGAGCAGACACGCTGCCTGCTGTCGCTGTCGGATGGCGGCAAGGATGCGGTGCGCGTGCGCGAGTATTCGATCGCGGAGGGTGGGGCGAAGGCCGGCTTCGTGGCGGGTGGTTTCGACATTCCCGAGGCGAAGAGCTCGATCGCGTGGCAGGACAAGGACACGCTGCTGATCGCGACGGACTGGGGCAATGAGAACAAGGATCTCTCGGGCGACAAGCCGACGCTGACGGAGTCCGGCTATCCCTTCGTGATCAAGCGGCTGAAGCGCGGGCAGGCGTTGCGTGATGCGGTGGAAGTGTTTCGCGGCGAACGGGCCGATGTTGCAACCTCGCCCGTGTCGCTGGAGGACAGCGCGGGCAATCAGTGGTTTGGCGCAGTGCGGGCGGAGACGTTCTACACCTCGAGCTGGTTCATCTTCCCCAAGGCAAGCGAGGGACGGACGCTGAAACTGCCGATCCCGGCGAAGTCGAGCCCGCAGGGCATTTTTGCCGACACGCTGCTGCTGACGCTGGAAGAGGACTGGACACCTGAGGGGCAGGGCGAGTTCAAGGCGGGTGATCTCGTCGGTTTCAACTGGTCGGGCTTCGTGGCGGATGGGAACCTGCCCAGGGTCGAACTGGTGTTCCGGCCGACACCGAAGCAGGCGCTGCAGGGTGTGGGCGTCACGAAGAACAATGTGCTGGTGAACATCTCTGACAATGTCGTCGTGAAGGTGATGGCCTACACGAAGGCCGGCGCGAACTGGACATCGAGCGAAGTGAAGCTGCCGCCGAACGGGTCTGCGGGCGTGATCTTCTCGGATAGCGAGGAGTCGACCGCGTTCCTTGGATACGAAGGTTATCTCTCACCGGACACGCTTTATACGTATGACAGCGCTTCCGGCGCGGTGGCGCAGATCAAGCAGCTGCCGGCGTGGTTCGATGCCGGGCCATACAAGGTCGACCAGTACGAGGCGACATCGAAGGACGGGACGAAGGTGCCTTACTTCGTGGTGCACAAGGCCGACATCAGGCTCGACGGCTCGAATCCTGCGCTGGTCTACGGCTATGGCGGTTTCCAGGTGAGCCAGACGCCTGGCTATTCGGGCACGGTGGGCAAGCTGTGGCTGGAGCAGGGCGGCGTCTATGTGATGGCGAACATCCGCGGCGGTGGCGAGTTCGGTCCGTCATGGCATCAGGCGGGCCTCAAGACGAAGCGGCAGGTCGTGTATGACGACTTCATCGCGGTGGCCGAGGACCTTGTGAAGCGGAAGATCTCGTCGCCAAAGAAGCTGGGTGCGATGGGCGGATCGAATGGCGGGCTCCTGATGGGCGTGATGTACACGCAGCGGCCGGACCTCTTCAGCGCGATCGTCTGTCAGGTGCCGCTGCTCGACATGCTGCGCTATCACATGCTGCTGGCGGGGGCGTCCTGGATGGCCGAGTATGGTGATCCGGACGTGGCCGAGGAGCGCGCCTTCCTCGAGAAGCTGTCACCGTATCATAATGTGGATCCGGCCAGGACCTACCCGGAAATCTACTTCGAGACCTCGACCAAGGATGACCGGGTGCATCCGGCCCACGCGCGCAAGATGGCAAAACTGCTCGAAGAGATGGGCAGGCCGTTTCTCTATTATGAGAATATTGACGGCGGCCACTCCGCGGCGGCGAACCAGCGCGAGGCGGCGAGGCGCTCCGCACTCGAGTTCACCTATCTGGCGCGCAAGCTGATGGACGGGAAATAGGCCCCGTTTCCAGGGCGCAGGTATTTTTCTCCCCGGCGGCGCGTTCGCGTGATAGCGCTTCGCGTCTGCATGGAAACAAGCATTGCGCGACGCGGCGCGCCGGCTGGCGACAGGCCGCCGATCACAGGAGATCGACATGAAACTGCCCAACGACCACCAGACGATCGAAGCCGAGAGCTTCCTCGCCGAAAAGGGCGCGCTGAAGGGGCAGGTGGCGTTGCGGCCGGCCAAGGGCCAGAAGTTTCCAACCACGCTGCTGCTGGAGGGCAACAAGGCGCTGCTGCAGGACTATCCGGTGGGCACACGCTTCAAGTTGCAGGTGAGCCTCGCCCAGCGTCCCAGCGGCGAGGATTATCTCTTCACGTCGTGGCAGTGGGACGCACGCGTTCTCTCGCAGCCGGGCGATGAGGTCCGATAGCAGGTCACGTCGGAGCGGCCAGGGCGTGCCAGCCTGCCGCCGCTGGTAGGCTTCGACGAGCGAGGCGTAAGGCGGCAGGCGTGCGCTTTCGAGATTGCCGGTCGACGGGTTCACGATCGGTATGGAGATCTCGACGTGCAGGTGGCGGGTGGTCGGCACGGTGATCGTGCCGTCGGCCGCGCCCTGCTGGATGTTGCCGATATTGCCGAGCATTGCGCCGCGGTTGACGGCGATGCCGCCGGGGCTGGCGGACAGCTGTGCCTTGGCGTGCGGTCGGCTCGCGACGTGCATGTGCATGAAATTGACGTAGGTACTCGCCTCGTCGCTGAGCACTTTCATGTCGTGCGGTACGATCGCGATTATCTCTGCGTTCGTGACCGCGACGACCTGATTGGCCGGGTCGTCGCTACGGGCGCGGTGAACAGCGGATGCAGTCCCCGGCCTCCGGACCGGGTGCATGAACAAGAAGACATGTCGGCGACGTCGCAGGGCCCGCCCATGACAGAAGATTCATCGCACTGCGCCCTCGCCGGTGTGCGGTGGGGAATCGCAATTGATTCAGTGATCTTCCCGGTATGCTGTCGTGTGCGTAACGCGCCCGCTGATCCGTTCGCGTGCGCTGTGCAAACCGCGTTTGCGACAGCGCGCGGATCGCGTGAATGCTTGCTGTCATTTCACTTGCTGCACTGGCTGCGGGCGCCATGGTCCCGGCAAAGGTGATGGAGTAAGACATGAATCTGAAAATGCTTGCGGCTGCGGCTGCATTTGCGATGGCGGCGACGGCCTGCCAGGCAATTCCGGAAGACATGACGGTCGCGCAATACTGTGCCCAGCCCGACAAGGCCAACATGGACGTCTGCAAGATCAACGTCGAGATCGATGGCGAGCGCCGGCAGCTCGCTGACACCGACATGCGCCTGAGCCAGGCCCGCACCATCGCCGACAACGCGCTTGCGCGCGCCACTTCCGCGCAGGCCTCTGCCGATGCTGCGATGGCTGCTGCCACTGACGCCAAGAACGCTGTCGCCACTCAGGCCGCTTTCAACTGCACCACGAAGACTGTGCAGCGTGCGAAGTCCGGATCGTGCGGCGAAGGCTACAAGGTGCAGTCATGCGTCCAGACGCGCTTCACCTTCAATGCTGGCGCACCATCGATCCTGCGTGAAATCAGCGACACGGGCTGCCGCTTCAACGACCAGGTTCTGGAGATGCAGATCCGCTGCTGCACCACGGGCCCGGCTCCGGTGATGTCGGAAACCGCAGCTCCGGTCGATGCGCAGCCGAGCGCGCCGCAACAGCCGGCTAAGTCCTCGTAGCGACGATCAACCGCCGCGGCAGTCTGATCCCGGCCGCTGACGATCAGCCAGGCGCCGCCCTCCCGCGGAGGGCGGCGTTTTGTCTTTGGGTTTCAGACGGCGTGCGCGGATCGGGCAGGGCCGCGGCGGCCCTACAGGGGCCAGAGCGAGAAACCGATGGCGTTGATATCGGCGCTCATCGGAACGCCGAACGGCTCCAGCATGCCCGCCGAGATGAAGTGGCACAGCAGGGCGAGCGTATTCGACATGCCGACGTCGCGGTTGCGGCGATAGTCTGGGCCACCTCCGGGTCGGCCGCGAGCAGCATTGTGAGGCAGCATTGTGAGATCGCGAAAGAAGAAGCGGTGCGCCCACGGGATCTCGAAATTGCCCGCGGCCATGACATCCATGGTCCTGAGGGTCGCGGGTTTGCCCGGTGGCAGGGTGTCGTTCGCGCTCCATGCAGCGAGGATGTGGGCGAATAGGCCGCGCACGATCCCGGCCTTGTTGCGGTGGTGATCGTAGAGATTGCCCGGGCTGATCCCCATGGCCTCGGCGATGTGGTTGGTGGTGACATTGGCCGCGCCGCGTTCATTGAACAGGGCGAGGGCCGTGTCGAGGAGGCGGGTGGGCGTGTCGATTTTCGGGTCTGGCATGTGGGGTCGCCGAATAGAGTAGAAGCTCTAATCGCGATCTGGAGTAGGAACTCCAGGCAATCAGGGGGTGCGGTCTTGCAGGAGGGTTGAATGATCCTGATCACGGGGACTGTCGAAGTGGCCGAGGCAAATCGGGCGGCGTTCATCGCGGCGGCGAGACGGCATGTAACACTGTCACGCCGGGAGGCAGGTTGCATCAGCCATGGCTTCTTCGAGGACGTGATGGCGCCGGGCACATTCGTGTTCGTCGAGCGCTGGCGCGACATGGCGGCGGTGCAGGCGCATTTCGCCGAGGACTATAGCCGGGAGATCGTCGGCCTGATCGGCGCGCTGTCGGAGCGTTCCACCGGTGTGGAGATACACGAGGTTGCGTCAACGCGGGTGGTGTAAGGCCGCCGCAAAGCAGAAGGCCGCCCGGTTTCCCGGGCGGCCCATGCTTCAGTGCTTGTCTGTGAGATCAGTTCGCGAACTTCACCGACAGGCCGACGACGCGCGGGTCGTTGACGAAAACGGTGTTGTTGTTGAAGTCGATCGCGCCCTTGATGTTGTTCTCGTCCGTGATGTTGCGGGCGAAGGCTGCGATTTCGAGGGAGCCGTCGAGCCTGGTCCAGCCGAGTTTCAGGCCGCCCTCGAACTGATCGTCGGTGTTGAACTCGACCGACTCGTAGAGGAAGAGGTTGGTCGCGCCCTGATAGGCCCAGTCGGTGTAGGCGAAGAATTCCGAGCTGGCGTCATACGGCATGGAATAGCGCGCCGTGAAGTTGGCGATTGTTTCCGGAGCGTTCGGGAAGGAGTTTCCGTCAATCAAGGCGCGCCTGGAGCCCGAGACAACGCGTGTCGGGTCGGTTACCGTGCACTGGGCGCAGATGCCGACTGCAAGGCCGCTGTCGCTGATCTCGGTATCGACCCACGAGACGCCACCGGTAAAGACAAGATTGTCCATCGGCGACCATTCGGCGTCGACTTCCAGGCCTGTCGCTTTGCCGCTGTCGGCGTTCAGCAGCTGGACAGTGTTGCCAGCGCCGCCGACGGCGGTGAGCTGGATGTCCGAGACTTCGTAGGTGAAGAGGGCCGCGTTGAGGCGCAGGCTGTCACCGATGAAGGACTTGACGCCGGCTTCCCACGACAGGACGGTTTCGGAATTGGCGAGCGAGGGCGGGGCGAAGAAGGCGACATCGCGGCCCTGGATCGTCGGGCCGCGGAAGCCTTCGGCGACGCGGGCATAGACCGAGACATCAGGGGTCAGTGCGTACATGCCGCTGAGGTCCCAGCTGACATGGTCGTCCGAGATGTTGCGGTTGTTGGCCGTGGCGCCGAGGACGGTGAGGTCCTTTTCGTCTTTCGTGTAGCGCAGGCCGCCGGTGACGGAGAACTGCTCGGTGACGTCATAGCTCGCCTGGCCGAAGACGGCCCAGGTCTGGTTGCCATGCGTCAGCGTTGCCGGCGGCGGGAAGCCCGACGGTCCCACGGTCGTGACGGTGAACTCGCTGTCGAAATAGTAGGCGCCGACCTGCCAGGAGAGCGGGCCGCCGGTGTCGCTGGCGAGGCGGACTTCCTGGGTGACCTGGTCAAGATCGTCGATCGAGTCCTGCGTGTCGGCGTCGAAGGGAATGAAGCCCGGGCCGACGCCCGCGACGCCGCCGTCGATGTCGCCGCGGCCGGAGCCTTCGGTTCCTTCGTAGGCGGTGATCGAGGTCAGCCGCATGTCGCCGAAATCGTAGCTGACATTGGCCGACGTGCCCCAGCCTGTGTAGGCCTGCCGGTTGCCGCCGCCCTGGTTGAAGCTCACGGTGTCGCGTTCATAGTTGGCATTGAGACCGTTCGTACCCGTCGTGATGGCATTGGCGCGGAAGATGGCGGACGTGCCCTCAAGTTTACGGACGTGCATGTTCAGCAGCACGTCGAGATTGTCGATCGGCTCGAGCGCGACCTGGAGGCGGCCGGCGAACTCGTCGTAGCCGCCGATGTCATCGTCCCCGGTGGTGAGCGTATTGTTGATCCAGTCATCGCGGTGCTGGAAAAGCACGGCGGCGCGTGCATTGATGCCCGGCGCGACCGCGCCGCCGACGGCGCCGTCGAAGGTCAGCGAGCCAAAGGAGCCAAGGGATGCCTGGGCGCGTGCGTCGAAGTCTTCACTCGGCTTGACAGAGGTGAAGCGCACAATGCCTGCAGTGGTGTTGCGGCCGAACAGCGTTCCCTGCGGACCGCGATAGACCTCGACGCGGTCGACGTCGAAGATCGGCGTCGATTTCAGGACCACGTTCTCCATCACCACATCGTCCATGATGATCGACACGGGCTGCGAGGCGGCGAGATCGAAGTCGGTGTTGCCGAGGCCGCGGATGTAGAAGCGCGGTGCGACGCGGCCGTTGGAGCTTTCGGCGTAGAGCGCCGGGACGCGGGCGGCGAGGGCGAGCACGTCTTCGCCCGAGGAGAAGATTGCCTCGATCTGGTCGTCCGGCAGCGAGGCGGCGGAGACCGGCACGTCCTGAATGTTCTCTTCGCGCTGGTTGGCCGTGATGATGATCACGTCGAGGCGGCTGTCGTCAGCCGGCTGCGTCTGTGCGGCGGCGGGCGCTGCGAGCAGGGCGACGGCCGACGAGGCGGCGAGCAGGGCTGCGATCAAGGTCCGACCGGACCGCTTGCGTTGCAACATTGGTGGGGGCTCCCGTTGAAATCTGAGCCCCCACATCAACCGAACGCCTTTCCGGAGTCTTGCAGTGTCGTCCGGGAAACGTACGTACACGGTTCTTTTGTGCGCCTTCGATGCAAAACTGTCACGAATCGCGCCGAGACAGCGCTCAGAATTTTCGCCTGGTTAGGGAATTGCCGAGGCAGCGCGCAACCCAGGTGTGAAGCTCTGACCTAGGCGATGATGTCCGGCGTCAGCTTGGACGAGAGCCAGGCAATGCGATCCTTGAGCCTGAGCTTCTCGCGCTTGAGGCCCATCAGGCGGATTTCCTCGCCGCCGTCCAGCTTGAGCTGTGCGATCGTGTCGTCGAGTTCGCGATGGCGGGCGCGCAGCTCTTCGAGCCGCTTCTCCATCTCCTCGATGTTGGTGGGGTCGAAAACGATGTCGCTCAACCCTGGGGCCTCCGGTGACTGCGCCTGGTGGAATCGCTTCGCATTGCTGCTTGCTATCCGAGGCGCCGGAAATCGAGGGGGCG
>JBMOGP010000036.1:0-11070 GCA_049318285.1 Hyphomonadaceae bacterium | reverse complement strand
CTCGTACTTTGGGTAACAAAAAAGGCGGTGAAAGCCACGCAACGACGCCCAGCCTGGAGTCCGCTGCCCAGCCTGTCGGTTGAGCGAGCGGCGAGCTTCACATCATGCCCCACCCGCTGGGGCCAGGCTGGGCTGGTAACTTATCGCCTCGATGGCCGACAACAGCGCCTGTCATTCGGATCGTCCGCGGTAACCTTGCCCGCCGCTGTGGCGCGTTTTCTTCTGCACATTTGCCGGGGAGAAGCCCCTCGGCCTGCTCAGGACCGGCCGGCGCCGGGCCATGACGCGCGTGGCGCGATCGCTCTGGCGGACAAGTTGCAGCTCGATCAGGCACAAGCCATAAGGGCGGATGAGCATGGCAGATCCCAAAGAGTGCAAAGCGTTTCTCGACGCCCACCCGCACATCAATTTCTTCGAGATTTTCTTCACCAATATGGCGGGGGTGCCGCGCGGCAAGCGCCTGCGGCGGCATGAGATCCTCGCCGTCTTCGAGCAGGGCCGCTTCCTGCCAGGCTCAATCCTCGTCAACGACATCACCGGGCAGGATGTCGAGGCGACAGGCCTGGTATGGGAGGACGGGGACGCCGACCGCATCGCGAGGCCCGTTTCCGGCCGTCTGACGCCAGCGCCATGGCTGGGCGATGATGTCGCGCAGGTTGCGCTGTCCATGTACGAGCTCAATGGCGCAGCCAACGATATTGATCCGCGCCATGTCCTGCAGCGCGTGATCGATCGCTTTGCCGCGGATGGCATGACCCCGGTGGTGGCGTGCGAACTCGAATACTATCTGGTTGACGCGAGGCGCACGCCCGACGGCAAGATCCAGCTGCCCCTTTCGCCCCTGACCGGCGAGCGGGCAATGCAACATCAGGTCTATGGCCTGCGCGAGGTTGAAGAGGCGAGCGCCTTCCTGCGGGACCTGTGGGCCGCCGCCGACGCCATGGGCGTTCCCCTGGAGGGCGCGATCAGCGAGTATGCGCCCGGCCAGCTTGAACTCACCCTGAAGCACCATCCCGATGCGTTGCGCGCAGCTGACGACGCCGTACTCTACAAGCGCGCCGCCAAGGGCGTGGCGCTCCGGCACGGGTGCGAGGCGACGTTTATGGCCAAGCCGTTCGCCGACCGGGCAGGCTCGGGCATGCACCTTCACGTAAGCATCAATGACGCGAAGGGCAGGAACATCATGGCGGCGGATGCGCCAGAGGGCTCGCCAGCCGTTCGTCATGCCATCGGCGGGATGAAGACGCTGCTGGCGGACTCCATGGCGATCTATGCGCCAAACGCCAACTCCTACCGCCGCTTCCGCGCCAACTCGTATGCGCCTGTGGCGCCGACATGGGGGGTCAACAACCGGACCGTGTCCTTCCGCGTCCCGGCGGGTGCGCCCGCAACCCGCCATATCGAGCATCGCGTGGCCGGCGCGGACGCTCACCCCGCCCTCGCAGTTGCAGCATTGCTTGCAGCGACACACTACGGACTTACGAACCAGATCGACCCGGGCCCCGCCATCGTGGGCGATGGCTATGCCCAGGCGGCGGCCGGCGGGGAAATGATCCCGCTCAACTGGTTTGCTGCGGTCGAGCGTTTCGCCCGGAGCGAGCTGCTCAATGATTACTTCGGTGAACGGTTTGTACGCATGTATGCTGCGGTAAAGCGCACCGAGCAGGAACGCTTCAATTCTGCGATCCCTGATATTGATTATGACTGGTATTTGCGGTCCTGTTGAAGCCTCTGTGCAGCCGTCCTGGCTGACCGCAAAGGGAGGTGAGCTTGACAGACCGATATCCGCGCGGCGCTTCGCGCCGGTCGATCCTGCAGCAGTTCGGGGCCGCGGCTGTCGGCATATCCTTCGCCGGCGGGCTCAGCGCATGCAGCAGCCCAGGCGAGCGTGTCGTCAATTTCTACAACTGGGACACTTACATCGGCCCTACAACCCTCAAAGATTTCCAGGCCGCTGCCGGCGCGCGCGTCGAGATGAGCCTTTTTTCCAATAATGACGAGTTGTTTGCGCGCCTGCGCGCTGGCAATCCGGGTTTCGACGTGATCGTGCCCTCGAACGAATTCGTGACGCGCATGAGCGAGGCGAACATGCTCATGCCGCTCGATCGCGCCAAGATCCCCAACTTCACCAACCTCCTGCCCGAGTTCCAGGACGCCGCGTTCGATCCTGGCCGGAAGTACTCGATGCCCTACACATGGCTGGTCCTCGGCATCGGTTATCGCAAAGAAGCGATGCTCAATGGCGAAACACCCAACTCGTGGCGCTATCTGTTCGATTCAGATCAGTACGCCGGCCGCATCGCCCTGATTTCGGAATCAGCCGATCTCGTTCGTTTGTGTGGCAAGTATATGGGCCTTTCGATCAACAACATCCCGGATGAAGCACTCACGCAAATTGAGCAAATGCTGATCCGCCAGAAACCTCGCATCAAGAAGTTTCACGGGGACGATGGCCAGGATCTTCTTGCCTCCGGGGAAGTGGACATCGTGCTGGAATACAATGGTGACATCGCCCAGCTGATGGCGGCCGAGGGAGGCGAAAAGTTCGATTTCGTGGTTCCTCAGGAAGGCACACTCATCACCTCGGACTGCCTATGCATTCCAGCCGGGGCCCCCAACCCGGATGACGCCCACGCCTTCATCAACTACCTGCTCGATGCGGAAGCTGGCGAGAAGATAACCAGAGAGATCCAGTATCCGACGCCCAACGCCGCCGCTGCGGCGCGCATGGACGTGGCCTACCAGAGCAATCGCGCCATCTTCCCGCCTGCCGATGTCATGGCCAAGAGCGAGTACGGTGCATTCGAAGGCGATGCGCGCGCGCGTATGTACGAGGAGATCTTCACGCGCATCAGCGCGGCATAGAAAAGCGCAGGGGAAGCAGGGATGGAACAGTCCTGGCGCCAAGCGAAGGCGGCGTTCGCCGCAATCGCGCTTCCCCCGCTGGCCTGGCTGCTGCTGTTCTTCCTGATCCCGCTGGCGGTGATCTGGGCCTATTCGTTCGGCGAAAACACCGGACCGGTTACCATCGACCTCACCGGAACGTTCGCGAACTATCTGCGCGCGATTGAGCCGATCTATCTCGAGATCTTCTGGAAGAGCATACTGATCGCCGGGCTGACGACCATCCTTTGCCTGGTCATAGGGTTTCCCGTGGCGCTGGCGATCGCCTTCGCCAGTCCACGCACGAAAACATGGCTGCTGATGCTGATCATGCTGCCGTTCTGGACGAACCTCCTGATCCGCACCTTCGCCCTTATCGCGGTGCTGCGCGAGAACGGTTACGTCAATTTCGCGCTGGAATGGTTATGGAACAACGCCAGCTGGGCGATGACGCTGGCGGGCTTCCAGCCTCTCGGCGAGTTCGAGCCGCTCAAACTTCTTTACAACAACGCCGCCGTGGTCGTCGGCCTGGTCTATGTTCACCTGCCCTTCATGGTGCTTCCGCTCTATTCCGCCCTCGACCGGATGGACCGCTCGCTGATGGAAGCGAGCCTCGACCTGGGCGCGGGCCATCTGCGTACCATCCTGCTGGTCGTCGTGCCGCTGGCAGCCCCCGGCATCGCCTCAGGGGTGCTCATCACGTTCATACCGGCCCTAGGCGCCTATCTTACGCCTGACCTGCTGGGGGGAACCGACAGCCAGATGATCGCCAATGTCATCGAGCGGCAGTTCAAACGCGCCAATGACTGGCCCTTCGGCGCAGCGCTCTCCTTCCTGCTCATGTACCTGACTTTCATCGCCATTGCGATCCAGACGACGTTGCAGCGCCGCGCCGACAGGAGAGGCGCATGAGCGAGGCCGCCACACCCCGCCCGCGCAGAGAAAGGCCGGGGCCGCTCGAATACCTCCGCAGATGGCCGCTGCGCATCATGGTCGGCGGCACGCTGTTCTTTCTCTATCTGCCGCTGATCACGCTGATGGTGTTCAGCTTCAACGACAGCCGCCGCAATATCGTCTGGGAAGGCTTCACCCTGAAGTATTACGAGAAGGCCTTCAGCAACGCCTCGCTCATCGAGGCGTTCACCAACTCACTGACCATCGCGTTCGCAACAACCATCCTCTCGGTGATATTGGGCGCGCTCGCCGCCGTGATGTTGTGGCGTTTCCGTTTTCCTGGAAAGACAGCAGCCGAAGGCGGTATGGCACTGCCCATTGTTGTGCCTGAAATCTGCATGGGCGTGGCGATGCTGGTGTTCTTCGCGCGCGTTATGCCCTGGCCGCAGGGACTGCCATGGCCAGCCAATCTCGGCGCCATCATCATCGCGCACACGTCCTTTGCTTTCCCCTTTGTCGCCACGGTCGCGCGTGCAAGGCTCGCATCATTCAACCGCGAGCTTGAGGAAGCTGCGAAGGACCTAGGCGCCAGCGAGTGGCGCACCTTCTGGGACGTCCTCGTGCCGCACATGAAGCCAGGGCTGATCGCAGGGGCCCTGCTGGCGTTCACGCTCAGCCTCGATGACTTCGTCATCACCTTCTTTACCGCCGGACCGGACACGGTCACATTCCCGGTGAAGGTCTATTCCATGCTGCGCTTCTCGATCAGCCCGGAAGTCAACGCAGCCTCAACCATCCTCATCGTGGTTACCGTGGCGCTGACGGCGATCGGCCTTCACCTGCAGAACCGCAACGCGCAGAAGACAAAGGCCTGACCCCCATGACCGATGTCGCGCAAAACGCCTCGCCTGCACCTGTGCCGAGGCCAGACGCGCGCGGGAAGGACAATGTGATCATCCGCTTCGAGAGCATTACCAAGCGGTTTGGCAATCTGCCCGCTGTCGATAACGTCACGCTCGATGTGCGCGAAGGCGAGTTCTTCGCCCTGCTTGGACCCTCCGGCTGCGGGAAAACCACTTTGCTGCGCATGCTGGCTGGCTTCGAGACGCCGACAGAAGGTCGCATTCTCATCGACGGCAAGGACATCGCAAACCTGCCGCCCAACAAGCGGCCGGTGAACATGGTGTTCCAGTCCTACGCCGTGTTTCCGCACATGAAGGTAACCGACAATATCGCCTATGGCCTCAAGATGGACGGGGTGTCGGGCAGTGAAATTCGCCGGCGCGTCGATGAGGCGCTTGAACTCGTCAAGCTTGGCGGACTTGGCGAGCGAATGCCTGACCAGCTCTCTGGCGGCCAGCGCCAGCGTGTGGCGCTGGCGCGGGCGCTGGTGAAGCGTCCGCGCGTGCTGCTCCTTGATGAACCCCTCTCCGCGCTGGACGCCAAGCTGCGCGATCAAATGCGCTCCGAACTTACCTCGCTCCAGAAGAAGGTCGGCATCACCTTCATCATGGTCACGCATGACCAGGATGAGGCGCTGGCGATCGCCACGCGCTGTGCGGTGATGAACCGCGGGATGCTCGCTCAGGTGGCGACGCCTTCAGATCTTTACGAGTTCCCCAACTCGCAATTCGTGGCCGATTTCGTGGGCAGGGTAAACATGTTCGAGGGCGTTCTCGAAAAGGATGAACAGGACGAAGCCGTGGTGCGATGCGCGGACTTCTCCGCACCCGTCTACCTCGACCATGGCGTCACCGGCGCGCGCGGAACGACCGTCTGGGTGGCGCTGCGGCCCGAGAAGATCGAAATGCACAAGCGCGCGGAGGGGCAAACTCCGTTCAAGATGGAAGATGCGCCCCAGGGGGCTAATGTGACGCCCGGGATAATTCGCGAGATCGTGTACCTGGGCAGTGAAACCAATTACGAGGTCGAACTGGAAGGTGGGCGGCGCGTCAAGACGTTCAGATCCAACCTCACGCGCTATGATCAGGAAGACTTCACCCACAACGAGCCGGTCTGGCTCGCCTGGCATGCCTGCTCGCCCGCGGTCCTGTTGTCGTAATGCAGTCCAGCGCACACCGGCCAGTCCTTGGCGTCATCTGCTGCAACCGCTCGATCGATGGGCAGGCGGGGCAGTCGGTCATGACGCGCTATCTCAATTCCGCGCTCCGCTACGCCGAGGCGGCGGGACTGCTGATCCCGGCAATGCCGGGGCTGTTTCACGCACGCGAGGTCGCCCCGCGCATAGACGGCCTCCTGCTGACCGGCACGCCCTCCAATCTCGACCCCAAACGCTATGGCGCCCTGGCTGAGGACGCGCTGGGCCCCTTCGACCCTGATCGCGACGAGATGACCTCGGAGCTGATCGCGGCCATGCTCGATCTCGGCAAGCCGGTGTTCGGCATCTGCCGTGGCTTGCAGGAGCTGAACGTGGCCTTTGGCGGCACCCTGCGACGTGACATGGCCGAGCACCCCGACCTTCTGCGTCACCATGCGCCCGACGGCGTCAGCTTCGAAGAGATGTTCGACCACATCCATCCGGTCAGGCTGGAAGAGGACGGTATTCTGAAAAGAGCCTACGGGCGCGATGCACTTGACATCGTCTCCGTCCACTATCAGGGCGTTGACGCGCTGGGTGCGGGACTGAGGGTGGAAGCAAGAGCGCCCGACGGGGTGATCGAGGCGGTCTCGGCCAATGTGAATGGAGCCCCCGTGCTCGCGGTGCAATGGCACCCGGAGTGGAAAGCGAGCGAGAATCCGCAATCGCAGTTATTCTTCCAGCTGCTCGGGCGCGCTCTGCGCAACGAGCCGCTTGTCTAGAGACCAAGGAAAACAGATGGCCTTCCGCAACTACAATATCCCTGAACTGCGACGCCTTGATATAGAGCATCACCTGCCGGCTCAGGCGAACTATGGCGAGATCGTCGCGCTCGGCGGCAGCCGGATCATAACACGTGCCGATGGCTGCACCGTGTGGGATGGCGATGGCAACGCGCTGCTGGACGGCATGGCAGGCCTTTGGTGCGTGAACGTGGGCTATGGACGCGAGGAACTGGCTCAGGCGGCTGGCGAGCAGATGCGCGAGCTGCCTTTCTACAACACCTTCTTCAAGACGGCGACGCCGCCCACCGTGATGCTGGCGACCAGGCTCGCGGAGCTGCTGGGCGGGGAGCTGCAGCACGTGTTCTTCAACTCGTCGGGCTCGGAGGCGAACGACACCGTGATGCGCATGGTGCGCCATTACTGGCATGTCCACGGACAGCCCAAGCGCACGATATTCATCTCGCGCTGGAACGCCTATCACGGCTCGACCATGGCGGGGGCAAGCCTTGGCGGCATGAAACAGATGCATCCCATCGGCGGCTTGCCGATCCCCGGCGTCGAACACGTGGCGCAGCCCTACAAGTTCGGGGAGGGCTTCAGCGAGGATGAAGACGCATTCTCCGCGCGCTGCGCCCAGGAGATCGAGGATCGTATCCTGAAGGTCGGGCCCGAGAACGTAGCTGCATTTATCGGCGAGCCCGTACAAGGCGCAGGCGGGGTGATCATCCCGCCCAGGGGCTACTGGAAACGCGTGGAGGCCATCTGCAGGAAGTACGACATCCTGCTGGTCATCGATGAGGTCATCTGCGGGTTCGGCCGGCTGGGCGAGTGGTTCGGGTTCCAGCATTTCGGGGTCACACCCGACCTTGTGTCCATGGCAAAGGGACTGTCGTCGGGCTACCTGCCGATTTCAGCGACGGCGGTATCACACCGGATTGTCGAAGTGCTGCGCGAGAAAGGCGGCGATTTCGTTCATGGCTATACCTATTCCGGCCATCCGGTGTCAGCGGCGGTGGCGCTCAAGAACCTTGAGATTATCGCGCGCGAGGGCCTGGTCGCCCGCGTGAAGAACGACATCGGTCCCTACCTCGCCGAGGCGCTCAGGCGCCTGGACGGCGACCCGCTTGTGGGCGAAACGCGCTCGCTCGGCCTGATTGGCGCCGTCGAGATCGTGTCGCGGAAAGGAACGAACGAGCGCTTCACGGGAAAGGAAGGCAAGGCCGGACCGATCGTGCGCGACGCGTGCATCAAGAACGGGCTCATGGTGCGCGGCATCCGCGACTCGATCGTGATGTGCCCGCCGCTCATCATATCGCATGCGGAGATCGATCGCATGATCGACATCATCGCCCGATCCCTGCGCGAAGCTGAGCCGGCCCTGCGGGCCCTTGAGACGGCCTAGGGGGCGGACCCGAGCGATCGCTCCACGCATGGGAGGCTTACCCTGGGGGCGCATCGTGCATCCGGGGACACAGAGGCTCATTCCGGGATCATCGCCTCCGGCGCGCAAAAGAACCAGAGAGCGCAACGTCAGGGTATTCTGCCCGTATCGCGGGCGAGAAAGCCTGCACACCGCCGGCCGAATTGTTGCAAACATGCGTGGAAAAACGCGGGCAGTGTGATAGAATTGTGCAAACGGCGTCCTGCCGCTTGGCCTTTATCAATGCGTGATGGCTGCTGGCCGTCTTCATCTAAAGGCTGCGGGAATCGCGTGGTTTGCGGGCACTCCTTTGCGGTCCTCCGGGCCGTAACGCGCGCTGCGCTGGCCTGAATGAGCAAAGGAAGTCGTTTCGCGCCTCACGAGGGGGCATGGAGCACGCATGCGTCTCAACAAGCTGGTGGCCTATGAGCAGTAAGTTTGCACAATGGATCAATGAACGCGGCATCGGCGAGGTGGAGTGCCTTGTCCCTGACCTCAACGGCGTCATTCGCGGCAAGCTGTTTCCCGCCCAGAAATTCATCCAGAGCGAACGGGACGGATCATTGCGCATTCCCTCGAGCGTCTACACGCTTACGGTGACGGGCGAGTATGCGGACGATGAGGAGGATGCCGAGGCCATCAGCGATCCCGACGTCGTTCTGCGGCCGGAATTCGAAACGCTGTGCGTGGCGCCGGGGTACAAGACGCCAACCGCTTTCGTGTTCGCAGATGCATTCCATACTGATGGACGGCCCTTTGATGTCGCGCCGCGCTACGTGCTAAAGCGCGTTCTGGACCTTTACCGAAAGGAAGGCCTGCGCCCCGTCGTGGCGCCAGAGCTGGAATTCTATCTCACCCAGATCAACACCGACCCAGACTTGCCCCTGGTGCCGCCACCGGGCCGTTCAGGCCGCTCGGAGACGTCCCCGCAACCTTACGGGCTTGAAGCCATCACAGAGTATGAAGACCTGATCGAGACCATCTACGAACACGCCGAAGAGGCCTCGCTCCATCTTGATACCATGATCCATGAGAGCGGCACCGCGCAGCTTGAGATCAACTTCAATCACGGCGATTCGATCCATGTCTCCGACCAGGTTCTGGTGTTCAAGCGGATCGTCCGGCAGGTCGCGCTGAAGCATAAGGTCTATGCAACGTTCATGGCCAAGCCGATGGAAAACCAGCCTGGCAGCGCCATGCACCTGCACATCTCGATGGTCGACTCGAAGTCTGGCGACAATCTCTTCGGCGGGCCGCTCGATCACATGGGCGGTAACACGCAGCTGTTTCGTCACTTCATCGGCGGACTGCAGAGATACCTGGGTCTGGTCACGCCACTGTTTGCGCCGAACGTGAATTCCTTCCGCCGCATGCGTCCGGGCTTTTCCGCCCCCATCAACCTGCACTGGAGCTATGACAACCGCTCGTGCGGGCTACGTGTGCCGATTTCCCAGCCGGAAAACCGCCGTATCGAGAACCGCCTGCCGGGCGCGGACGCAAACCCTTACCTTGCACTCGCTGCCTGCCTGGTATGCGGGTTTATCGGCATCCGCGACGAGATCGAACCAAGCGCGATGATTGAAGGAAGCGCCTACGAGAAAGCGCGTACTTTGCCGCGCAACCTCTATGAAGCGCTTGACCGCTTCCGCGACTGTGCACCGGTGCGCGAACTGCTGGGCGAGCATTTCTGCGATGTCTTCCTCCGGATCAAGGCCCATGAACTGGCCGCCTATGAAGGCGTTATCAGTTCATGGGAGCGCGACCATCTGCTCCTGAAGGTCTGAGGTGGTCTTCAACAACGGCTACGGCATGGAGCAGTCGTACTACGTTGCGACAAGCAACGCCTTCACTCCAGCCCCGCAGCTTGAAGGCGACCAGCTTGCCGACGTGGTGGTGATAGGCGGGGGCTATACCGGGCTGCATGCGGCGCTGCGCGCAGCCGAGCGCGGCTTCTCCGTCATCCTGCTTGAGGCAGGACGCATCGGCTGGGGCGCATCGGGCCGCAATGGCGGACAAATGATCCCGGGCTGGCGCAAGGGCGCGAGCGAACTTGTCGGGCGCTATGGACCGGAAACAGCGAGGCGCCTGTTCGATCTTTCAATGGAGGCGCGAGCGCTGACGCTGGAGACGATTGAGAGGTGCGCCATTGCATGCAGTCTTCGCACCCGTGGCCACCTGACGCTTGCAGCCAAGGCAGGCGACCTCGCCGGAATGCACGCACAAGCCGATACGCTTGCACGCGTCATGGACTATCCGCATGTACGCGTGCTCACCGCAGCAGATGCCCGCGACAGAGTTCCGGTAAAGGGCATGCATGGCGGATTGCTCGATGAAGGTGGAGGCCACCTTCACCCGCTTAACTACGCCCTTGGTCTTGCCGAAGCAGCGCGAAGCGCAGGCGTGCGGCTGTTCGAACACTCACCTGTCCTCAGCGTTGAGACCACGGGAGGCCTTAGGGCGCGGACGCAGACAGGCGCTGTGAAGGCTCGATTTGGCGTGCTGGCGTGTGATGCATTGCTCGGCGGGCTCGCCCCGCGCATCGCCCGGCGCATCATGCCGGTTGCGAACTACCTGGTGGCGACAGGTCCGCTGGCGGCGCCCAGCAGCATCATCGCGGGCGATCTTGCCGTGAGCGACAGCCGCTTCGTGGTCAACTATTTTCGCATGAGCGCGGATGGACGGCTCATATTTGGCGGCGGCGAACGCTATGTTCCCCAGCCTCCGCCCGACATCGCCGCGTTTGGACGCGCCCATTTGCTTAAACTGTTTCCCCAGCTGCGGCAGGCGCCGATCACCCATGCGTGGGGCGGGCTGGTCTCCATCACCCTGTCACGCCTGCCGCATATCGGTCGCGAGGGAAATCTGTTCTTTGCTCATGGCTATTCAGGTCAGGGCGTGCTGATCCCCGCCCTCGCGGGCAAAGTGCTCGTCGAAGCCATGGCGGGAACAGCCGAGCGATTCGATGTTCTGACGTCCGTTGCGCCTCCGGAATTCCCCGGCGGGGCGCTGCTGCGTGCGCCGCTCTATGTTCTGGGCATGCTGTGGTACGC
>JBMOGP010000035.1:0-11316 GCA_049318285.1 Hyphomonadaceae bacterium | reverse complement strand
CCGATTGCTGGGCGTTGGCGGTCATGAAGGCCGGCGCGACAAGCATGGACGCGGCAGCGAGAGCGATTTTCAGTTTCATGGGGAAGACTCCAGTTTGTCTGGAGCAGGGTTCCGACGGGATTGCGTGGTCCCTGCGGTAAGACCCAGCTCTGGTTTCGGTCCTGGCCGCGCCGTCCACCTGAAGAAGGCGTTCGTCGCCAGCCATCTATCCACCCAGCCGGGTCGATATGCAGCTTAAGTGGTTATGGGGCGAGCCAGTTCCGCTCCAGTCGCCGATTAAAACGCGTGGGGTGACGACTTGGCCACACCAAGTCTTTTTGGTTTCTCCGACGCAACGGATTGAGTCTGGAACGTGTCTTCATCTTGAGAAAAACAGAGGAATACGAGTAGGATACTTCGACTAACTCAGTTTTCCCTGATTTCAGGGCGCGGGGCCGGGCCGCATCAGCTTGCGACAAGGCCTGATAGCAACGCCCAAATGTGATGATGGTTGGACAGGCACAGGGCTTTGGCAGTTACCGGCTCAGCCGAGCGACGCTGCGCGTGTGCGGTAGGGGTGGGCGGCAAACACGCCCAGGTGGCGAACCTGCGTCGAAAAGAACCCGAGCTCCTCAAGCGCGCGTTGCAGCGGGGCATCATCCGGATGACCCTCGACCTCCGCATAGAACTGGGTCGCCGAGAACGAGCCGCCGATCTGGTAGCTTTCCAGCTTCGTCATGTTGACGCCGTTGGTCGCAAACCCGCCCATTGCCTTGTAAAGCGCAGATGGCACGTTGCGGACACGAAAGACAAAAGCTGTGACCCACCCCTTCCCGTCGCCCCTGTCCGGCACGCCTGCCTCGCGGCGCATGATGACGAAGCGCGTGGTGTTGTGGGCCGCATCCTCGATGTTCTCGGCCAGGATATCGAGGCCATAGACCTCCGCTGCGAGGCGGGGGGCGATCGCAGCCTGCGTCGGGTCGCCAAGGTCACGGACTTCCCGGGCGGCACCGGCTGTGTCGGAGCTGGTGCGGGCGATAATGCCCCGCGCGCGCAGGAAATTCCGGCATTGCCCCAGTCCCATGATGTGGCTGTGAGCGGCCTTGATCTGCAGGAGGGAAGAGCCTCTCAGGCCCATCAGCTGGAAGCGGATCGGCATGAAGTGCTCGGCGATGATCTGTAGTGGCGAGGTGGGGAGCAGATGGTGGATGTCGGCCACCCTGCCAGCGATCGAGTTCTCGACCGGGATCATGGCGAGCTGCGCCTCCCCTGAGGCCGCCGCCTGGAACACATCCTCAAAGGTCGGGCACGGCATTGGCTCGAGATCCGGGTAGACCTCGTGACACGCGATATGGGAGTTGGCGCCCAGCTCCCCCTGGAAGGCGATCTTGCTCATGCGCCTGTATGCCCGTGTCGTGCGGAACATGGCAACGGAAATAGGGGCTTAGCTGCCGCGAAGCGGCTTCGACTGTGCGTCATTTCGCCGGGCTCTCTCTGGTTGCCGCCTTGGCGCTGAAATGCAAGAAAGCCTCGCGCGCGCGGGCTCGAATCGAGCCTGTCCATGCGTCCGCTAGGGACTGGAGCAGGGCCAACCCATGAGTGATCTGGGCTTCAACAAGATCGCGTTCTGCGTGCTCGGAACCGGCCTCGCCCTGATCGGGATCAATGAGGCGTCGCATTCGCTGTTTCATACGACGGAGCACGAAGTGGCGGCCTATGCCGTCGACGTCCCGACCGAGACCGTCGCAGAAGACGTGGCTGAGGGGCCTGTCGACTACGGCTTGCTGCTGGCCGCCGCTGACATTGCCAAAGGCGAAGAGCAGCACAAGAAGTGCGTCCAGTGCCACAACTTCGACCCTGGCGGCGCAATCCTTCAGGGCCCGCCGCTGTATGGCGTGCTCGGCCGCGACATCGCATCGGTGACTGGCTTCAAATACTCAGCCGGCGAAGGCTCTCTCTCTGAGCACGAAGGCGCCTGGACATACGAGAACCTCAACCTTTTCCTCGAGCGTCCGAAGGGCTTTGCCTCGGCCACGATCATGAACTTCGCCGGGATCAATAGCCGCGTGACCGGCCTTGAGGACCGGATGAACCTCATCGCTTACCTGCGCACGCTGGGTGGCGAGAGCATTCCGCTGCCTGCCCCGCTTCCGGAAGCTCCGGCAGCTCCTGCGGAAGGCGCCGCTCCGGTCGAAGGCGAAACTCCCGCGCCTGCAGATGGCGCAGCGCCCGCGCCTGACGCGCCTCCGGCAACACAGGCTCCCGCGCCACAATAAGCCTTATCGGACCGCCAGAGCGACTGCTTTCCGACCGACTGTGGGCAGCGCAGCAAGCGCGTCGTCACGCTCTACCCATTCGCCCGCCGTCTTCGCACGCGCAGGCGCAGCGGCGCGCCAGACGTCCAGTCTAAGGGCAAAGTGCGTGAAGACATGGCGGATCTCGCCGACATGCTCCCAGGCGAATGCGCCGGGAGCGCCCTCCAGCGGGTCATGCAGCTTGTGTTCCGTCCACGCACTCGTCGGCGGCATCATCATCCCGCCGAGCAATCCGGATGGCGGACGCCGGAAGAGCAAGATCTGATGTCCGCGCATCAGGACAAAGGCCGAGCCGTATCGCGTCGGCACTGCGCGCTTCTCCGCCTTGATCGGGTAACGCTCGGGATCACCTTCGGCGCGCGCAGCGCACATGGCCTTGAGCGGACAGATCAGGCAATCCGGTTTCCTGGGCGTGCAGATCGTTGCGCCGAGGTCCATCAGCGCTTGCGCCAGATCGCCTGCGCGTCCGCCCTTCGGCAACGCATCGGCCAACCCCTGCGCACGCTTCGCGATCACGACTTTCGCAGCGCGCCAGCCTGCCTCAGTTCGATCGGATGGAATGGCCCACAGCCGCGAGACGACACGCTCGATATTGCCATCGACTGGCGCGATGCGCTCGTCAAATGCGATCGAAGCGATGGCTGCGGCGGTGTACGGGCCAACGCCCGCCAGTTCGCGAAGGCTTTTCGCGTCCTGTGGAAAGCTTCCACACGCGGCGACGGCTTTTGCACAGGCATGCAGGTTGCGCGCGCGGCTGTAATACCCGAGCCCGGCCCATGCCGCCGAGACATCCTCCCAACTCGCCTCCGCCAGCGCCCCGACCACCGGCCAGCGCGCCACGAAACGCTCGAAATATGGCGTTGCGTGGGGGATTGTCGTCTGCTGCAGCATCACCTCGCTGAGCCATACGCGATAGGGATCCGGCCTGAAGCCTGCGTCACGCTCCGCCGGCCCGACGCGCCAGGGCAGCACCCGCGCATGCCGCCGGTACCAGCGATCCACCGCTGTGAGCAACTTCCTCGGACTGTGAGCGCTCATGCGTCTCCGGGCCAACGTTCAACAGGGGCATTCCGACGAAACATGAAAACTGGCAAGGTGCGGCCATGTCCATCGACTGGGATGAACTGGAAAGGGAGCGTGCGGCGCAAGAACGCCTTGCGACCGCCCATGCCGTGCCTGTCTATCGCCCTGCAAAACCGATGGGTTTTGCGCTTCAGAAGGCGCTTCGGCCGATCCTGAAGGATGCGGGACCGGCGCCGGAAACCCTGAAATCGCGCTGGCCTGAGATTGTCGGGCTGCGGCTCGCCGCCATCACCGAACCGGTGCGTGTGTCGCGCGCCAAGGGCGGCGGTGTGCTTCACCTGCGCGCGCCCTCTGCGGCTGCGCCCATCATCCAGCATTCGAAGGAGCACATCCTGGAGCGGGTCAACCTCGCCTCGGGCTCGAAGATCACGTCGCTCAAGATCATCCAGACCGCGCCGCCCAAGCAACTGTCGCTCGTCATCGCCCGCCCCCTCACCCCCGAACAGCGTGCGGCGCTGGTGCGGGAACTGGCTCCGGTGAAGGACAAGGATGTCCGCACGGCGCTGTCGGGCCTTGCCGAAGCCGTGCTGACCGGCCTTCGCAAGCGATAACGCATTCGCGAAACATGGGTTTGTGACGGACGCCAAGTTGACCCGACCCTGTAGTTTGGTCACAACCGCGCAACAAATCGAGGAACGCACGATGAAGCGCGCTTTCGCCTTTCGCCCGCCAGCTTTCACTGGCGCCCTCGCCGCGGCAGCCATGCTTGCAGCCTGCGGCGGAGAGCCAGCCAAGCCAGTCTCGAACTTTACGCCCGTGCCGGTGACACCCGTGATCGGCGATGTGCCGATCGGCAGCGCGGACGCTCCCCTCGAAATCGTCGAGTATGCGGCGCTGACCTGCCATGTCTGCAGGGATTTTGCGAAACAGATCTTCCCGCGGCTCAAGGCGACGTACATCGACACCGGCAAGGTACGGTATATCTACCGAGACTATCCGCTCGAAGCAGGACCGGACGGCAAGGCAACCGATGGCTTCGGCGTGGTGCTGGCCTCGGTTGCACGCTGCGAGGGGGCTGAGAAATTCCACACGATGATCGACGCCATCTTCACCGCGCAGGCCGACCTGCTCGATGCGGCGCGCGAAGGCAAGGCGCTTCCCGTGCTGGCAGAGGTTGCCGCCGCCAACGGCATTACGCTCGATGAGATGCGCACCTGCATCGACCACCAGCCGGAACTGCGCGCCTCGATCAAGAAATCGCATGACGATGCATTTCTGAACCCCGACCCCAAAATGAAGATCAGCGGCACGCCGACTTTCTTCCTCAATGGCGAGAAGGTGGAAAATCGCGGCTGGGAATACATGGTCGCCGCCATCGAGGCGAAGCTGGCCGGCAAGCCGATCCCGACGGAGATCGAGGCGCCGCCGGCCGAGGCCACGCCCACCACCACGCCGGCAGCGCCCGCCGCGCCCGCTCCGACGCCGCCGGCACAATAACCGGCACAATAAGATGAAACACGCCGGCCTCGCTCTCGCCTCCGCCGCCTTGCTGCTGGCCGCGTGCACGCCCGCAGCGGAAATCGACGCCTACACCAAGGTTGCCATCTCGCCCTTCCTCGGCAAGCCGCTGCTGGGAGATGCAAACGCGCCCGTGGAATTGGCCGAATACGCTTCGACGACCTGCGGCCACTGCCGGGCGTTTCACGAGGAAATCCTCCCCGAGCTGAAGGCGAAATACATCGACACCGGCAAGGTAAAGCTCGCCTGGTATGTGCTGCCGACGGCGCCGGCGCCGCTCTCGCTTGCCGGTGCGGCGATCGCACGCTGCGCCGGCGAGGGTCGCTTCTTCGAGGCGATCGACGTGATGTTCGACGAGCAGGAAGCGCTGTTCAACGCCGCCTCGCCCGAGGACATGAAGAAGCAGCTGAACGCCATCGGCGCGAAGTTCGATCTCTCGCCCGATGCCGTTTCAACCTGTATCGATGATCCCACGATCCTCGCGGCCACCAACGCGGCGCTTGCCGACATGCCGGCGACGATCACAGGCACACCGAGCTTTGTCATCAACGGCGTGAAGATCGAGCCGGAATCGCTTGAAGCGATTTCTGCCGCGATCGACGCTGAACTGGCCAAAGCAGGCGCCCCCGCTGCGCCGGCGCCGCAATAGGGCAGCCATCGCCCCGCTGGCGACTGGCATTGACCCCGGTGCAGCCCGTCTCTAAGCGGGCTGGAAGTCCATATTGACGGGGCCAAACGGGAATCCGGCTTGCACCTGATCGGCCTCAAGATTGCTGGCTTCAAGTCCTTCGTCGATCCGGTGGATGTGCCGATCGAAGAGGGCCTTACAGGCATTGTCGGTCCTAATGGCTGCGGAAAGTCTAACCTGCTCGAAGCGCTGCGCTGGGCGATGGGCGCGACCTCGGCGCGCGCCATGCGGGGCGGGGAGATGGACGACCTCATCTTCTCGGGCACAGACGCACGGCCCGCCCGCGAAATGGCGGAGGTCGTGCTCCAGCTCGACAACCGGGATCGCGGTGCGCCGGGTGAGTTCAACGACGAAGACTTGATCGAGATCAGGCGTATGCTTCGGCGCGGCGCGGGCTCATCCTACAAGATCAATGGCCGCACCGTGCGCGCCAAGGATGTGCAGCTGCTCTTTGCCGACGCATCCACCGGCGCCAACTCGCCGGCACTCGTCAGGCAGGGCCAGATCAGCGAGCTGATCGGCGCAAAGCCGCAGAACCGCCGCCGCATCCTCGAGGAGGCTGCTGGCATCGGCGGCCTTGCCGCCCGCCGCCACGAGGCGGAGCTGAAGCTCAAGGCGGCGGACGAAAACCTCGCCAAGCTCGCCGACATCATGGCCGAAGTGGAGCGGCAGGCAAATGCGTTGAAGCGCCAGGCCAGCAAGGCGCGCAAGTACCGCGCACTTTCCGAAGAGATTGCCGCGCTCGAAGCACGTCTTGGCGCGGCCCGCTGGCGCGGCGCAGTTGTCGAAACGCAGCAGGCGCGAAAGGCGCTCGATGCTGCCACAAGCGAAGAACAGAAGACCGTCTCAACGGTTGCCCGCGCTTCAACCGAAGAACTGCAAGCACGCGCAATGATAGAACCGCTGCGAGCAGCTGAGGCCGACGCCGCCGGACGGCTCGGCGTGATCAAGCTGCAGCTTGCGCGCATCGAAGCCGAGCGCGACGCCGCGAAGGATCTCTCGACGCGTCTCGAACGCGACATCACGCGCCTGCTGGAAGACACGACGCGCGAGACGGTGCAACGCGACGACGCCGCTGCCCGCACTGAACGGGCAACGCAGCTCCTGGCAGCCCTGCCCCCGGATGATGCCGCTGCAAAGGCTGCGCGCGAGGCCGAACTTGCCGCTACAGTCGACACCGCGATGGGCGCGCTGCAGACATTCGAGCAGGAAGCCGACCAGCGGCGCACCGCGCTTGCCAGGGCAGATGCAGAGGCCGCCGCCACACAAGCCGCTGTGCGCCGCGAGGGCGAGCGCCATGCGCGGCTGGCGCATGAACTGCAGAAGGTCGGGATCGAACTCGCCTCCATCGGCGACCCTGCGAAGATGGAGGCAGCGCTGAAGGATGCACGCGCGCGCCACGCCGATCTGGAGAAAAAAGCGCAGGCAGCCCAATCGGCGCTCAACGCCGCGCTGCGCGCGGTGGACGAGGCGCGCGCCGTCGAAGCCCGCCTGACGCCGCCGCTGCTGGCGGCCGAGCGCAAGGTCGGCGAACTCGAATCCGAACTGAAAGGCCTCGACCGCCTGCTGCGCCAGCTGAGCGCTACCACTTCGCCGCCGGTCATGGATGGCGTGCGGGCGCCGGGGCTCGAGCGCGCCATAGCTGCAGCGCTCGACGATGATCTCGACGCGCCAACTGATATCGCATCGCCGGTCCACTGGTCGGGTCGCCATGGCGAGGCCGCCAATGCCCTGCCCGCGGGCGCAAAGGCGCTCTCCCAGTTGGTCGAAGCGCCAGCCGAACTTTACCCGCGCCTTACCCAGTGCGGCCTCGTCGATCGCGCAACCGGGGCAGACCTCGTCACGCACCTAAAGACCGGCCAGAGCCTGGTCAGCCGCGAGGGCGATCTGTGGCGCTGGGACGGCTTCGTGCGCACGGCCGATGCACCGCTGACGTCGGCAGAAAAGCTCGAACAACGCGCCCGCCGCCAGGCCCTGCAGCCGGAAATCGCTGCCGCGCACGCCGCGCGCGACGCTGCCGCCCAAGCGCGCGCGCACGCCTCGAAGCAACTCACCGACGCTGAGATGACGCTGATGGCCGCACGCCGCCAAGCGCCCGACCTTACGCGGACCGCAGCACAAGCGCATGAAGCTGCAATCCGCGCCGAGCAGGATGTCGAACGCCTGTCGCTGCGCGGCGCATCCCTGCGCGAAACTGCTGCGCGTCTCGCCGCGGAGCGCGACGGGGCAGCGCAAGCGCTCAGCGTCGCCCGCGCTTTGCTCGCCGCTGCGCCGTCCGACCAGGACCGCGAGGTCCTCGTCAGGCTCTCTGATCAGATCCGCACCGGCCGCGATGCCGAGCGCATGGCCGCCGCAGCGCTCGATGCCTTCCTCCGCGATGCCGAACGCGCCGCAGCCCAGCGTGTCTCGCTTACCCGTGACCGCGACGAATGGCGCGCGCGCGGGACCGAGGCGTCAACACGCCTCGCCGCGATGGTGCGTGAGCTGGCCGATGCGCGCGTCGCCTTCGATCATGCGCGCGAGCAACCGGCCGCGATCCAGCGCAAGCTCGACGAACTCGCGACCAATGCCGAAACCGCAGACGCCGCTCGCCGCGCGGCTGCCGATGC
This sequence comes from Hyphomonadaceae bacterium, assembly GCA_049318285.1. GTDB lineage: Bacteria > Pseudomonadota > Alphaproteobacteria > Caulobacterales > Hyphomonadaceae > UBA7672. Next base: position 3,184 of record JBMOGP010000035.1, on the reverse strand, counting down.
GCTCGCTGAGGCCGAAGCGGGCCTGCGCAAGACAGAGATCGCCGCCCGTGCCGCGCGCGATGGGGCCTCGACAGCACGCGAAGCGCTCGTCCGCGCCGAATCCCGCCTGGAAGCCGCCGTCCGCCGCGAGGCCGAGATCGCTGAACAGGTCCGCGCCGCGTTCGACCAGGAACTCGACGAACTCGAAGGCCGCGTCTCTGCCATCCTCGCAGCCTCACGCGCCGCACGCGCGGAGCACGGCGATGCTGATGCGCCGGAGCCGGAAGAGGCCAGTGCCGACGCCCACGTTCTGGACACGCGCCTTGGCCAGCTGCGCCGCGAGCGTGACCAACTCGGCGCTGTGAACATGGAGGCTGATGAACAGCTTACCGAGGTCGCGAAGCGCATGGGTTTCCAGATCGAGGAGCGCGATGACCTCGCTGCCGCCATTGCAAGGCTCCGCGAAGGCATCGATGCGTTGAACATGGATGGCCGACAGCGCCTGCTCGACGCCTTCCAGCTCGTGAACAGTCACTTTGGCTCTCTGTTCACAGCCTTGTTCGGCGGCGGCCACGCCGAACTGCGCCTGACCGAATCCGACGATCCGCTGGATGCGGGCCTCGAAATCTACGCCTCACCCCCGGGTAAGCGGCTTGGCCAATTGTCGCTGATGTCGGGCGGCGAGCAGGCGCTGACCGCAACGGCGCTCATCTTTGCCGTCTTCCTCTCCCGCCCCGCCCCCATCTGCGTGCTGGATGAGGTCGACGCCCCGCTCGATGATGCAAACGTCGATCGCTTCTGTCGCCTGCTGGAGGAAATGCGCGCACGCACGCAGACGCGCTTCGTGATCATCACCCACAACGCAGTCACCATGTCCCGCATGGATCGCCTGTTCGGCGTCACCATGCAGGAACGGGGTGTCTCGAAACTTGTGTCGGTCGACCTTCAGGCCGCAGAACGTCTCGCGGCGGCCTAAGGGCCGGACCTGGCCGCGGCCGCGACACCAAACGCGGTTTTTGGTGACCCTCTCCGCCTGATCCGGCTGCGGCGTTTTCGCCATTGCGAAAGGCTTTAAGAATCAGGTGGTTGCGGTCCAATTCGGACGTGACATTTGCTTGACGGGACTCAGGGCCGCCCCTATAGGTTCGCGCGCGACGAAAAATCGGAATGGCGCTTGGTTTTCCGGGGCTTCGACGCACGCAGGGCCGGACTTTTCCCCTCCCACGCGGACCTCTGTCATGAGCCAGGACGATCTGAATCAACGGATCGCAAAGGCTCAGGCCGAGATCGATGCGCGGGAGCGTCCCAGGTATATGGCGACGAGCAAGGGAATGGGTCTCGGTTTCCGCATGGCGTCGGACTTTGCGGCCGCTGTCATTGTGGGAGCCATCCTGGGATGGGGACTGGACGCGCTCTTCGGGTGGACACCCTGGGGGCTGGTCTCATGCCTCATGCTGGGTTTCGTGGCCGGCGTCCGGAATGTCGTGGCGACCGCAAGCAAGGCCAATCAGGCCGGGGCCATTGAGAGCAACAAGGGCGAAGGCGCAGGCGAATGAGAATTGCCACCGACCCGATGCACCAGTTCCAGATCGGCAAGTGGTTCGATCTGAACATTGGCGGTTATGACATTTCGTTCACGAACTCCGCGTTCTGGATGGTCGTGGGCGTGCTGCTCGTGATCGGCTTCCTGGCGCTCGCCACATCGAAAATGTCCACGGTGCCGAACCGCGTGCAGTCGCTGGCCGAGATCTGGTACGGCTTCATCGCCGGAATCGTGAAGGACGTGAACCACGCGCCGGGCAAGCCCTTCATCCCGCTGGTCTTCACTCTGTTCGCCTTCATCTTCATCGCGAACATCATCGGCATGTTCCCGTACTTCTTCACCACCACCAGCCACATCGCCGTCACCGGCTTCATGGCCATCTTCACCATCGGCCTCGTGATCGTCGTGGGCCTGATGAAGAAAGGCCTCGGCTTCTTCAAGATTTTCGTGCCGTCAGGCGTGCCATTCGTGCTGCTCCTGATCGTCACCCCGATCGAAATCATCTCGTTCCTGTCACGCCCGATCAGCCTCGGCATGCGCTTGTTCGCGAACATGCTTGGTGGCCACGTGGCGCTCAAAGTCTTCGCCGGCTTCATCCCGTCGCTCGCTGTCGCCCTTGGCGGCATCGGCATGCTGATGGGGGGTCTGCTCGTGATGCCCTTGATCGTTGGTGTGACTGCGCTGGAATTCCTGGTGGCGTTCCTCCAGGCCTACGTGTTCGCCATGCTGACCTGCGTCTATCTCAATGACGCACTCGGCGAGGCGCACTGATCACCAAACGGCTTCCCAAGGAGAATACAATGGAAGGTCTCAACTACGTCGGCGCAGGTCTCGCCTGTCTCGCCATGCTCGGCGCCGCCATCGGCGTGGGCAACATCTTCGCCGCCTACCTCGACGGCGCGATGCGCAACCCGTCTGCCGCCCCGCAGCAGTTCGGCAACCTGATCTTCGGCTTCGCGGTTACGGAAGCTCTGGGCATCTTCGGCTTCGCCATCGCCCTGATCCTGATCTTCGCCGTCTAATCTATCCTCCTCGGGAGATACCGACGTGGCGACCGAAACTGCAGAACACGCGTCCGGCAGCGGCTTCCCGCCGTTCGACCAGATCATGGATACCGGGGTCTCCCAGGTATTCTGGCTGATCGTGACGTTTGCCGTGCTCTACTTCGCGGTCGCCAACGTCTTTCTGCCGAAGATCCGCAAGGCGGTTGAAGACCGTGACGGCGCAATCAAGCGCGACGTCGCCGAAGCCGCCGTCCTTTCGGGCAAGGCCGACGGTGCAGTGAAGCAGTTCGAGGCCCAGATTGCGGCTGCGCGGGCGAATGCCCGTGACACGGCGTCGAAGGCCAAGGCTGAAGCCGACGCGAAGACCGCTGCTGCCACAGCCGCGAAAGAGGCCGAGCTCAACGCTCGCCTCGCCGCGGCGGAGGCACGCATCTCGGACACACGCGCGAAGGCCATGGCCAACGTCTCGGCAGTCGCTGAAGACGCCGCCGCGGCGATCGCCGAGAAACTCACGGGCGCGAAACCGTCGCCGGCCGCCGTCAAGGCAGCTGTCGCCGGCGCGATGGGAGGCTGACATGGCCCCGCACGAAACAACCGCCCACCTGACCGCAGGCCCCGCCGAAGCAGGGCCCCTGCCCACGGTGAACCTGGGCTGGAA
>JBMOGP010000034.1:0-11430 GCA_049318285.1 Hyphomonadaceae bacterium | reverse complement strand
TTGGGTTGTTCGATCGGCTTGCGACCGTAGAGACCAAGCTATGTAGTTTCAGAGCTGGCGCAAATGACTAATGTCCGGCATTTTAGGCCATGCAGCGCACCATCGCCTTCCTGGTTTTTGATGGCTTTCAGAATCTCGACCTCGCCGGGCCGCTGGCAGTTTTCGAGACCGGCCGGCTCGCGACCAAGCCTGTTCCTTACCGGCTGAAGATCCTTGCGCCGACAGGCGGGCAGATCGTCAGTTCATCGACGGCGATCACACTCGCCGAAGCCATGGAAACGGCGGGGCCCATCGACACCCTGATCATCGTTGGCGGAGCAGGCACACGAAAGGTCATGGAAGATGAGCGCGTGCTGGCCTTCGTCCGTGCACGTGCCGCGAAAGTTCGCCGGGTGTGCAGTGTGTGTTCGGGGGCGTTCATCCTCGCCGCGGCTGGGGTGCTCAACGAACGGCAGGCGACCACGCACTGGCGATACGCAAAGGAAATGTCGACACGCTTTCCCGCGGTCAGTGTCGCGATGGAAAAGATCTATGTGCGCGACTGCAAGTTCTGGACGTCTGCTGGGGTCACGGCGGGCATCGACCTTGCGCTGGCGCTGGTTGCCGACGACTTGGGCGAAGACATCGCACGCGCCATTGCGCAGGAGCTGGTCGTCTACTACCGGCGTCCAGGCGGACAATCCCAGTTTTCAGCCCTATTGGCGTTGAAGAGCCCCGGCAACCGATTTGCAGCGGTCATTGGCTGGATCAGGGAAAATCTGGACGAAGATCTGACTGTGGACACTCTCGCGCAGCGCGCCAGCATGAGCCCGCGCAATTTCTCCAGAACTTTCACGAGGGAGGTCGGATTGCCGCCAGCCAAGGCCGTTGAGCGCATCCGGCTGGAAACGGCGCGCGCGCGTGTGGAAGGCACATCGCAGAACTTCGACGCCATTGCCACAGCCTGTGGACTACACGATGCCGATCGCATGCGGAGAAGTTTTCTACGGGCATTCGGGCAGCCACCCCAAACGATGCGTCGCCAAGCGGCAAAACCGCTCTCCTAGCCATCAGCCATTTGCGGGTAAGACGTAGCTGGCGAACGTCGACTTTTGGGCGAGGTCCCGCCGAAGATCGGCACGACCCCTGAACGACGCTTGTGGATCGACTCAGCCGGATTGCCAAATTCTGTATTCCGGCGGCGGTGGGGCCCGAAGCGGACATTGCTCCGGAGCAGAATCCACTTTTGCGATATAGGTCCCTGACCCGTCATTCTCTTCCCGGCCTCAAGCCGGGCCATCGCATGCTCACGCAGATGCACCGACAACGGTACCGCCATGACAGCCGGCTTCCAGACCGGCCAGAATCATGAATCAGAATTCGCTCGATACAGAAATCAGTTTCAATTCCGCGTGAAACGATCCCGCTCTAGAAACCGTAGCGAAGACCCAGGAGGACCGTCCACCCCGACGTCTCCGGGTTGATGGTCGGCGTCAGGATGTTGGTGTTGACGCCCGAGTACCGGTAGGCTGGGCACGCGGCCGAGCTGTTGGTAATCGCCGCGCCGGCAGCAGTGGCGCACGACACGTTGGCGATCCGTCCCCCTGCGCGGCTGTCCGTGAATTCCTCCACCAGACCCCAGTCGTCATTCAGCAGATTGCCGATGTTCTGCACGTCCAGCGTCAGGTCGATCGTGTGGTCCGGCAGGAAGCCCGGCACGGTCTGTTTGAGCTGGAAGTCGAAGCGCATCACGTCCGGGTTGTCCACGGCGCCCTTGCCGAGCATGCCCGTGGGAAGGCCGAACGAGTTGACGATGCGGCGGAAGTTGTCGACCGAAGCCTGGCTGTCGAAGAACACATCCACCGAGCCAGTGCGGAACTGCAGCGGGTTACCAGCGACGGGCGCAGTCATGTCTGGAATGTAGGCAAGGAAGTCCGAGCGGTTGACGCCGAACACCGGGCCGCGACCGCCGGCCGCATCCGACATCAGGAAGTTGATCGGCCGCCCCGTGTGCCAGTCGCCGAACAGCGAGAAGCGCGTCGGCGCGCCTTCGAACCAGTCCGGCTCCCAAGTAATCGAGAGCTTGGCCGCATCCGAAATCTCGTTCGGTTGGCGGCCCTTCACGGCGTTGTTGGGATCAACCGAGGTGTACTGCTCGCCATAAAGGCCGCCAGCCGTGGTCGCGAACTCCGGCAGGCCGCCATAGTTTGAGCCATGCTGCTTGATGTAGCTGAAGTCGACATCGAGACCCAGGTCCTCGAACGAGCGGCCGACCGAGAAGGCCAGCGTCGTCGAGCTCGAGGTCTCGTTGGGGTTGTAGGCCTGGATGTCGCGAGCGCTGCCCAGGTTCACCAGGTCCGCATTGCTCGATGTCGGCAGGCCGAGCGCTGTCCGGTTGGCGGCCGTGATGTTGAGACCGTCATAACGCAGCCGCCCGTCAGGTGTAAACTGCTGCACGCCATTGATCGTCAGCAGGCGCGCGCGAAGGTCACGGAAGCCAAGCCCGGCCTCGCTCTGCGTGAACACGCCATCGAACGCCACGCGGAAACCTGCGATGTCGTAGTCGATTGCGAGGTTCGCCTTCCAGTCCGACGGCAGTTCGAAGCCGTCGACCAGCGAGTTGGTCTCTGCCAGTCGGAACAGGGCAGTGTTCTTGTTGCTGATCAGCGAATTGGCCAGCGCCGGCAGGGCTGAACCGAAGTTCGCATTTGCCCGGTCGACCTGCAGGATCTGGTTGGCGTCCGCCGCGCTGACCACGGTCTGCGAGTTGGTTTCCAGGAAGGTGCCGTCGAGCTGGCGCCGCAGCACGATCGAGTTGGTCAGGAAGCCCGTGTTCGAAAAGCTGTTGGACAGGAACACGTCCGGCAGTCCGCCCGAGAACAATCCGACGCCGCCCGAGATTTGGAGATCGGGCGTCGCCTGCCAGCGCGCCGACAGGCGCGGCATCAGCACGTCGGCGCCGTCATAGGTCGCTTGGTTGTCGAACCCATAGCGCGACTCGAAGTTGCTGTTCAGCGCTGGCAGCGAGTCCGAGGTATAGAAATCGTAGCGCACGCCGGCGTTGAGGGTGAGGTCAGGCGTGATGTCCCAGCTGTCCTGCAACAGCAGCGTGTTGAGGTTGTAGGTCAACACCGCTGCGGCGTCCTCCGGGTTTCCGGTGATCGCGTTGTTGTAGCTGAACTGGCCAACTCGCCCGTTGGTGAAGTCGGTCACCGAGTCGAAATAGTAGATGCCGTCGGACTGGAAGACGAACAGGTTGTTGATGTCGATCTTCTTCGTCTGAGCTCCCGCCTTGATGACATGGTCGCCCAGCGCATAGGTGCCGGTGAACGACGCCGACGTATTCTTGGTCGCGAGCTTGTTGGCGTGACGGAACTGGTCGGGCCCGAAGAACAGCGTCACCTGGCCGTTGACGCCGCCATTGGTGGCCGCGCAGTCAAACGGGTTGCCAAGCGCCGTCTGGTCGCCGCAGACCCGGATCTCGGAGAAGGTCTGCCCGGTCGGCGGCTCCTGGCCGCGCACGTACTCGCGATAGCTCACCCGCGCTTCAGTGGAGAACGCGTCAGTCCAATTGGAGTTCAACTGCGCGGAGTAGTTATCTTCTTCCTCCGGCTGGGTGTACCAGTTGGTGTCGAGGCCGACCGATGCCGCCCCCAAGTTTTGCCGTTTCCACACCGAGCTCTCTGCGTGGCGATAGGTCGCCTGCAGGCGATGGTCATCGCTGATGTTGAGGTCGAAGCGCGCCGAGTACTTTTCATCCACGATCGGCTGGATGCTCGGTAGGCCGCCAGGGTTCAGCCGCGTGGACGCCGCGTAGGTAGCCCAGGGCGCCAGCAGGGCGTCGATGTCAGCCTGGGTCAGTTTCGCGCCGGCCGCACCCTGGCGGCCATTGATCGCGTTGGGAAAGCCGCCGCCGAGGGGGCCGAACGCGGTGGCGTCAGCCGTCTCGAAATTCTCGTAGGACAGGGCGAAGAAGAGCTGGTCGGACAGGATGGGACCGGAAACAAACGCGCCATAGTTGTCGCGCTTGAATACGGGAACCGGGGAGAGCACGCCGTTTGCGTTGCGGATGCGGCTTGCTGTCATGTCCTCGGTGCGGATCGAGGCGAACGCTGATCCCTCCAGTTCGTTGCCACCGCCGCGCAGGATCATGTTGATCGCACCGCCGGTGAAGTCGCCCTCCTCGACGTCGAACGGCACCGCCACGATCGAGAACTGCTCGACAGCCTCGGGCGAGATCGGGCCGATATTGGTGGAGAGGCCGCCGGTGTTAAGTCCAAAATCGTCGGCCGAGCGCACGCCGTCGATCGTGATGCGGTTGGCGCGCGGGTTTGAGCCCGCAATGTAGACGCCGCCGGAAGGTCCGGTGCCGCGCGATCCAAGATCCAGCGTCGCCAGCGGGTCGCGCCGCGCGATATCGCGGATGTCGCGCTTGACCGACGTCACGCTGTCTATCTCATTGCGGGAGAGGCTGGTCGAGGACCCCGGGCTGGTCACCCGCGGCGCAGCAAGTCCGGTCACGACGATCGTGTCGGTGACAGAGATTAGGTCGATATCGACGCGCGCCACATCGCCGACATTCAGGAACACGCCTTCGAGCGTCCGCGCCTGATAGCCCGCTGCCGTCACATCGATGGTGTAGGGTCCGCCCACCCGCAGGCCGCGCGAGTCAAACACACCGGATGCGTCCGTGACCACCGTGGTGGTGGTGCCGGAGGGCAGGTGGCGGATGGATATTGCAGCCTGGCCGACCGGACCGCCACTGGAGTCGGTCACATTGCCGCGCACCGAGCCCGTGGTGATCTGAGCGACCGCCGCGGGGAGCGCAGAAAACATCATGGCCGCCACTGCGGCGCCAGTTGAAAGCCTTCTGATCATTGGGGTCCCCTTTGCGTTCGCAGCGCCTGCCGCGTCGGCATCGCCAATTGTCCGGTTAGGGGCCGAATGCGACCGCACGACTACATTTCGGCGACATCTGTGCAAAACAACAGCAAGCCCTGGTGTGAACCGGCGTGGTGTTACGGCACCGATAGGCGTGCTACGCGATTGATTGCTTAGCATGCGGAGGGGTCTGCTACTGGCGACTGTTCACCGCCCCGAAAATTCTGGGGCAGGTCACGTGGCGCGCTCGCATCTGACCTGCCCAACTAATTTTAGACCGCGCGAACCGCGAATGACGCTTGTTGGGCGAGCTCCCGCCGCAACGCGGCTCTGTCTCTGACCGGCAGAATTGGATCGACCCAGCCGGATCGCCACATTTTGCGCTTGGCTAACTCGGGGCCCTAAAACGGCCATTCCCCTGGACGCATTTACGGCCCGCATTCTGCTACGATTCTGACAGAAACGCTGCTGCTTCTGCGACAGCGGCGCGTGAATCCGGCAGCGTTTCGAGGAAGACATGCCAGACATGCGGAAGATGCGGCCACATGCTGAGCCGCGCTTCAACTCCGACGTCCCAGAGACGATTGGCGAAGGCAACCGCCTGGTTGCGGAGGCTCTCGGCGCCGCTCACCTGGATCAACGTTGGGCTGAGCTGCTGCAACAGATCGCTATTGGCCATCAGGGGCTCGATGAACGGCGCCAGGTCAGTCGCGCCGTTCGTATACATGGCTGCCACGAAGTCGATGCCGTCCTGTTGCACCACGGGGTCACGGACTGGAGCACTGAATGCGCTCTTGCCAAGATCTAGCGCCAGGAGCGGGCTCATGAGCGCAATTCGATCTGGCCCCCGCGATCCCATCGCGGCGCATTTCAGAGCGAGTGCTGCCGCCAGATTTCCGCCTGCCGAGTCCCCGGATACGCATACGGATACGGATGAAGGAAGTCCTGTGGGTGAGTAAGCCTGCGCGTGCCGCAGAGCACTCAGTGCGTCCTCAAGTGCAGCGGGATAGGGGTGCTCCGGTGCGAGCCGGTAAGACGGGAGCAGGACAGGTGCATTGGCGCGCCATGCAAGTTCTGCCGCGAACGCACGGTGACTTGTGATCGAACCAGCAATCCAGCCTCCACCATGGAGATGAACAAGGCGGAGATCATCGCGCGCCCCAGGCGGCGTCAGCCAGACCGCTGGCCGATCGCCAATCGTGAGTTCGATCTCCTTGCATTGTTCAGCGCCGCGACCTCGCTGACCCATGCTGTAGTTTTCGGTGCTGCTCCGAATACCTGACAGCGGATCAGGTTCCGTCGGGGGCGTTGCAAGGTGAGCAAATATGGTCTCGAGAGCGGCTTCTCGAGGCGAAGTCTTCGTGGCGCGCATGACATCAATCCTCGAATCAGAAGCGATGGCCAAGCCGGACTCCGAAATGCCGGGGTGGCTCGAGAGAGACGACGCGAACCGAGCCCAGCAATGGCGAGACGATCGCCATGCTGCCAATGACGGTCTCGTCCGTGAGATTGCGACCAAAGGCGGAAACACTCCAGCTGCCATCGGGCGCAGTCCAGGAAAGGGCCAGATCAAGTCGCCCGTAACTGTCCTGCGAGGCGTCGGCCGTGTTGAACTCTGTGAAGAAATACTCGGACCGCCAGGAGTAATTTCCAGTAATGGCGAGATCCCCGCCGCCGGGCGCCATCCACTCGTAAGAGGCAAGTGTGCCGAACTGCCACTCGCTTGTCAGCGGCAGCTGGTTGTCAGTCAGATTGAACAGCGCGAACCCGCGCCGCTGATCGGTTGCCGAAAACTCGTCAAAGGTTGCGTCGAGCCAGGATGCGGTCAGGCCCACACGCAGGCCATCTACCGGGCGGAGAACGCTTTCGAATTCCACCCCGGTTATGGAGGCTTGCGCCGCGTTCGCGAGAATCTGGCTGAGGGGCCCAATCTGCACAACTTGCAGATCAGAGTAGTCGCTGGTGAATGCAGCGGCCGAAAGGTCAAGAAAGCTGTCTGGCGTCGAGTATTTGGCGCCGATTTCGTAGTTCAGGATGATCTCGGGATCGACCGCCGGCGTGAAGGCGCCGACGTTGAGCGCGCCGGCTTTGAAACCGCGCGAGGCTGTGGCGTACACGAGGAGATCGTCGGCGGGCCTGTATTCCAGTCCGACGCGTCCGCTCCATTCTTCCCATGAAGCTTCCTGACTCCCCGTCACCGGACCAAAGAAGTTCAGGAACTCATCAGCCGCCTTTTCGTCAGAGTTGTACCGCAGCCCCAGTCGCGCAGTCAGCTGAGGCGTGAGCGAGAGTGAGCCCTCGCCGTAAACTGCCCAGGCGCGCGATTCCAGGTCCCCCCCGCCTTCAAACAGGAAAGGCAGGGGTGTCGTCAGGGGCAGAAGCGGATTGAGGAATGCTCCCGGAAGAAAGCCGCTTACCGTTGTCGTCCGCGACTGATCGAACGCGATGTAGGACGCTCCCGCGAGCCATTGAATGGCGCCGTTTCCATTTGAGGTAAGATAGGCTTCGAGGCTCGACTGGTCGCTGTCTGTGTCGAGCGTGGTGACGGATTGGGTTTGGATCGTTCCATCCTGATCATAGGTGATTGCGCGGTCGCTGGTGCGGTGGTCCGCGACAACTGTCAGGTCCGCGCCATCGAGTTCCTTGCGCCATTGCGCTGTCAGGGATGAGACGTCACGCGCGTTGGCTGAGATCTGGCTGATATAGTCTCGCGAGGCAGAACTTGGCCGGACGCCGTAAAGCAGTTCGGCGGGTTGTGGCGTTGAATCCGGCAGGATCTTCAGTCCTGGGCCCACATCATCCTGTTGGAGCACGTTCAATAGAAGGGATAGCTCGCCCCCTGCAAAATCCGCGACCATGCCAAGGCGTGCGGCCAGGGTGTCCTCGCCATCCAGACTGTCTGGTCCAGCTGCAAACTCGTTGCTGGCGAAGCCGTCAAGCTTGCGATACTGAACCGCCATGCGCCCGGCGACGCCGTCAGCGAGAGGCCCGGAGAGTATCGCGTCCGCCTGGAGCCGACCAAAGTCACCAGCGGTAACTGAAACCTCGCCCTCGGGATCTGAGCCGGGCCTGCGCGAGATGATGTTCACTGCGCCGCCGGTAGCGTTACGTCCGTAGAGAGCGCCTTGAGGTCCGCGGAGCACTTCGATCCGTTCGACATCAAGAAAAGCCACGCCCGTTGCTTCCTGATCCGAAAGATAGACGCCGTCCGCGTACATTGCGACGCCCGGGTCGCCGCCCGGACTGAAAAAGCTGTTACCGACGCCGCGAATGAATACCTGTGAAATGCCGAAATTTTCACTGTAGGAAAGTGACGGCGTGAGGGCGGCGATGTCGGCAAGACCCTCGCCACCTGTAGCCTTGATTGCATCACCATCGAGCGCCGTGATCGCTTCGGGCGTGTCCATTATCGCGGTTTCGCGTCGTTGCGCGGTGACCACAACCACGTCGCTTCCCGAGGCGGTCGGGTCAGTCGCCGTGGTCGTCTGAGCGAAGCCTGGCGCCGAAAGCGCAAGCAGAGACGTGCCACTGACGGCGAGGCAGGACATAGCCCGCGATATACGCCAGCGAATGGTTTGCGAACGTTTCAGCATGGTCATCCTCCCGTATTTTTAGGGGAGGGGATATCGACCGATGGCGTTCGCCAAGGACCGCCGCATTCAGCCTGAGGCGGACTTATTCGCTCAGGACTCGGGCGCGGCGTCGGCAACGCCAAATGCGCCCGTCCAGCGATTGCGCGCCCGGCGAAGGCTCCGGCTGTCTGAATAGCCGACACTTTCTGCGATCATTTCGAGGCTGCCAGATGTTGCGCTCAAACGCTCAAAGTACTGCTGGCGATGCTCGTCGACGATGTCCCGGAAGCACGTTCCTTCAAGCGTCAGTTTTCTGCGCAGGTGAGCGGGGCTCATGTTGAGCCGGACACAGACATCAGCTTGACGTGTAAATCCCGAGGACAACTCTCGCCTGACCCTGTCGGCGACTGGCATCGGCTGTCTCGGGCGCTCGCGGGTCTGGAAGTCGGAGACGAGACGCAGATACTGGAGAAATGTCTCTGCCTCCAGGGTACGAATATCTACCGGCAGGAATGGCCTCGCGCACTGGTCCTGACCATATGCGAGGGTGAAGTGTCGCGCGTCTCTTGCCACAGGGCATTGCAGCAAGCGCAGGGCTTCAATGCTCCGCGATGACGCGCGGGATGGCAGCTTCACGAGGTCAGGTTGCAGTTCGTTGTTCGTCAGCCAGCGAAGGAGACAATGGAACACGAGTGCCCAGAGCGAGAGGTAGAGCGAGCAGGCCGGCTCCTTGATGTCTCGCGAATGCAGCATCACGCTGCACCTGCCACTGCTGCGGCGGATGCTGATGTCGAACGGCGCCTTGATCAGCTGTGAGGCCCGCGCCACCCTGTCCAGGCCCTCGCCAACTGTTTCGGCCTGGTGGAGGGTCGACGCCAGGAGCTCAAATGTCCCGACGGGCATTGTCGAGCTGGCGAGCCTGTGCCCCTCGTCTCCGGTCGCATGGATGTGACGATTGGAGACGAGCCAAAGGTCCCGGTATCCGACAAATGTAGTGTCGTTTTCGCATTGAACGACCGGACCAAATAGTCTCTGCGCCTTCTGAGCGCCAAGCATCGCGCGAAGGTATGCGAGGGAGATTCCTTCGTCTCGAACGGCAGGTGTCTGCACGGGAATTCGTTTCCTGTGGCGCGATCAGTTTGCAAATGGGTACCCGGTCGATAGCCATTTGCAAGAACAGAGAATGACCTGATCCAAGATTACAGGACCACCCGTGGCGCGCCCATGAAGCATTGGGCGATGACCCGCCGCAACGCAGCATCGTCCTTGCCCGGCAGTTATGGATCGACCCAGCCGAGTTGTCAGGTTCCGTATCTCGACGAACTCGGGCCCCATTGGCGCTTCCGAGCGTCTCCCGTCTGGCGAGCTGGGGTCAGCGCGGCTAGTATCGCCACCATGAGTTCAGATCGCATAATGTTCGAAGTTGCCGGCGACCGCGTCGTGGGCGATCTGCACTGGCCCGGCGGACACGGCCCGCACCCCGCCGTCATCATGGCGGGCCCGATGACCAGCGTAAAGGAGCAGGTGACAGGCGTCTACGCCGCCGCATTGGCACGACGTGGGTTTGTGGCGCTGGCGCTTGATCACCGTGGCTATGGTGAAAGCGGCGGGCTGCCGAGGCAGTACGAGCATTGGCAAAGGAAAGTCGCCGATCTTCGTAGCGGGCTCGATTTCCTCGCGTCGATACCCGACGTTGACGCCGAGCGAACGGGCGCTGCGGCTGTTTGCCTGGGATGCGGCTATGCCGTCCATGCCAGCGTCGGCAATCCACGCGTCAAGGCGCTTGGTCTTGTCGCAGGCTACTACCGTGATCCGGGGTCAATGCGGGAGAGAGATCCTGAAGGGTATGACTCCAGGGTGGCGCAAGGCGCAGCCGCTCGTCGCAAGTTCGAGAGTACGGGGATCGTGGAGCTGATTCCTGCCGCAGCGCTGGAGGGAGACGCTGCCATGCAGACATTGGACACTGTCGACTACTACACCCGGCGCGCGACACACCCGAATTACGTCAACACATTCGCCGTCATGTCTCGTGAGCACTTCCTTCCCTTCGATGTGCAAGCGGCTGCGCCTCACCTGACCCAACCCGTCACCATGGTGCATTCGCGCAATGCGCTTTCCCCACAATGGGCCGAATCCTTCTTTACGAAACTGCGCGGAGAGAAAACGCTCACGTGGATAGAATCGCGGGGCCAGACCGACATCTATGACGACACGGCGATAGTTGAGCGCGCATCGGAAGTCGTAGTTCAAGGACTGCTGGCGGGATTCGGGTAACGATCGGCGAGAACTTCATCCCGCCGCAGGCAATGGCAGAAGTTGGGCGAGGTCCCGCCTGATCAGTCTGGCACGAGCGACCGGCAATTCCCGAGCGACCCTGACATTGGAAACGTTATCGGATGAGCGCGAGGTCGGGCCCCATTCGCGGCACTCGTTCGGTGGGGAAGCCTTCATGATTTGAGGCAAGGGCGTCTAGGGGCGTCCGAAATAGGACAATGATCCAGCCCGTCACCAGCTCGCCCCGTCGCTCTTCCTGACCGGTATCTCATCCCACGCGCCCAGCGGAAGCATGCGGACGTTTACACCCATGCGGTCGTAGCTTTTGTCCACCGGCACCCACCACATCAGGCAGCGACAGGTCTTGCAGTGATGCATTTCCAGCATACGGTCGCCGCGCAGATAGATGTCCGTTGGCCCGGTCATCGTCACTTTCGTCGGCGAGTAGTAGGCCCACAGCCCGCCTGAGCGGCGGCAGATGCCGCAGTTGCACTCTGTCACTTCGTCCAGCGCTCCATCCACGGCATAGCGTACCGCGCCGCAATCGCATGAGCCTTCGAGCATGGGCCGGCCTTTCATCGAGAAGATACTGAACGTTAGAGTCAATTTGCGGCTGGGAGAAGTTGGACAATCGCCGGGGTTTTCATTTCGACCGTCAACGTCTGATCGTGGGCGATGAGCTGCCGGGTCCGCGAGGGCAGGGTGACTGGCTCGATTGGATGAG
>JBMOGP010000033.1:0-11526 GCA_049318285.1 Hyphomonadaceae bacterium | reverse complement strand
AAGCTGCTGGCCGAGGATGGCTGGGCGGCGCTGGAGCGGCTGACCTATTTCGTGCTGTTTCCGCCGATGATGTTCATGAGCATCATCGAGGGCTCATTTGCGGGCGGTGATGCGCTGGCGCTGGGACAGGTGCTGGCAGGAACTGTCGTCACGATGGCGGCCCTGATGCTTCTGGCCCGGCCGCTGCTGGCCAGGGATGGCCCACAATTCACCAGCGTCTTCCAGGCCGGCATACGCTGGAACGGCTATGTGGCGCTCGGCGTCATCGCGGGGTTGAACGGTGATGCGGGTATTGGCCTTGCTGCGGTCGGCTTCGCCGTACTGGTGCCGATCAACAATGTCCTTAGCGTCGTGGTCCTCAGCCGCTATGCGGGGTCTGGTCCGGCGAGTGCTGGCCGTATCGCCCGATCGATCGCTGTGAACCCGCTGATCATCTCCACCGTCCTGGCCATCATTCTTGTTCAAGCGGGCGTGCGGATAACTGAACCGGTTGCGCAGACGCTGAACCTGCTGGGCGACGCCACCATCGCGCTTGGCCTGATCTGCGTGGGGGCGGCGCTGGATATCGGGTCGATGCGATCCGCCAAGCGGCCGCTGGCGATGGGCGTGTTGCTCCGGCTTGGCGTGATGCCCGCGATCACGTTCGGTCTCTGCAATGCGCTTGGCCTCAATGGCATGCCGATGCAGGTCGCCATGCTGTGCGTTGCGGCGCCTGTCGCAACGTCGTCATACATTCTCGCACGTCAGTTGGGCGGTGATGCGCGCCTGATGGCCAATATCGTAACGCTTACGACGCTGCTGAGCCTTGTGACGATCCCGCTGACGATCTGGCTGACCAGCAGCGTCTAGAGCTGCTTAACCATGAAGACGAGGTCGAGCCGTTTGCCGAACTTGCGGCCGACGCCCTTGAGTGTGCCCTGGATCTCGAACCCTGCCTGGCTGTGCAAGGCGATCGAGGCGGAGTTGCTGCTGTCGATGCCTCCAACCATGGCCTCCATGCCCTTTGCCTGCGCGCGCGTAACCAGCTCGGCCAGGAGCCTTCGTCCCATTCCCCGCCTCTGGGCGTTCGTCGCGACGTAGACGGAATGCTCGACTGTGCGGGCATAGCCGGGAAAGTCGCGGAAGACACCGAAGCTCCCATAGCCCATGACATCCTGAGGGGCAGCCAGGTCGACCGCAACCAGAACCGGGAATCCCGCGGCGCGCCGTGCGTCCATCCAGTGGCGACGAAGGTCGACCGTCGTTTCCTTCTCCGACCAGATCGAGAATGTCTCGCGAACCGCATGGTTGTAGATCGCGGCGATCCCCGGAAGGTGAGCGTCATCCGCATCAAGAACCATAACCGGCATTGCGCCTCCATGCTGCGCTGCAGCGTCCACGATCAGGGTCTTCGTCTACACGCGGATGGCCCCTAGCTCCAGCGCGCGTGCTGTGCGATTTCGGGGTCAACAGAGAAAAACCATCAGGGAGCCCACCAGATGTCAGCAGACGCCGCGCCATTTCCGGTGATGTCCATCGCCCAATGCGATGCGCTGATGACATCACCCGGCGCCAAGTTCGAGATGGAAGAAAAGGTCATCAACGGGATCAGGCTGCGCACCTACAAGCACGCGCCTCAGACCTTGCGGGATGTGATCCTCAATTCGAAGCAGTGGGATTTCCGGGAGTATCTGGTCTTCGAGGACGAGCGGGTGACCTATGCCGCCCACTACAAGGCAGTCGCTCATCTGGCCCGCAGGCTGCGCGATGACTTCGGCGTGCAGAAAGGCGACCGCGTCGCCGTTGTCATGCGCAACTACCCGCAATGGGCAGTCGGTTTCTGGGCGGCGCTTGCGATCGGCGCCATCGCGACGCCGCTCAACTCCTGGTGGACGGGTGAGGAGCTCGAATATGGCCTTGCCGATTCCGGTGCAAAGGTCGCCATCGTCGATCCGGAAAAGCTGGAACGTATCCGCGACCACCTGCCGAGGCTGACACAGCTGAAGACTGTCCTCGTCGTGCGGGGAGGCGATGACGAGGCTGACCCGCGGATCGTCTCGCTGGAGAAGCTGATCGGCCCTGCAAAAGCGTGGGCCAGCCTGCCGGACGCTGACATTCCGGCAGTGGAGGTAGGTCCCGATGACGACGCCACCATCATGTACACGTCGGGTACGACGGGAAAGCCGAAGGGCGCGCTGGCCACGCATCGGGCGATCATCTCGAACGTGTTCAACGGTATGGCCTGCCAGTCTCGGCACTTCGTGCGTCAGGGGCAGTCGCCGCCGGTGCGCGACCCACTGAAAGATCCGCCGCGTATTCCGCTGCTGGCGATCCCGTTCTTCCATGCGACCGGCGCATTCTCGAACCTCGTGCCTGCGATCATGAATGCGGACAAGATCGTGACGATGTACAAGTGGGAGCCGGGCGAGGCGCTGGCCATCATCGAGCGCGAGAAGATCACCATGATCGGCGGCGTGCCAGCGATTGCATGGCAGGTGCTGGAGCATCCCGATCGCGACAGGTTCGATCTCTCGTCGATCCAGTTTGTGGCCTATGGCGGCGCGCCGTCCGCACCCGAACTGGTCGCGACCATCAAGCGCCGTTTCCCGAACGGGCTGGCCTCGAATGGCTGGGGCATGACCGAGACGTGCGCTGCGTCCTGCGTGAATTTCGGGAAGGACTATGAAGTTCGCCCCGATAGCTGCGGGGCGGCGGCGCCGGCGATGGATTTCAAGATCGTCGGTTCGAATGGTGAGGCGCTTGGGCCCAACGAGGTCGGCGAGTTGTGGGTGAAGGGACCGAACAACTGCAAGGCCTACTGGAACAAGCCGGAGGCAACCGCGAAGACCTACATCGATGGGTGGGTTGTGACTGGCGATATTGGCCGGATGGACGAGGAGGGCTTCGTCTTCCTGCTCGACCGCGCCAAGGACATGCTGATCCGCGGCGGCGAGAACATCTATTGCATCGAGGTCGAGAGCGCGCTTTACGATCACCCCGCGATCATGGACGCAGCCGTTGTCGGCATCCCGCACAAGGTGCTGGGTGAGGAGGTCGGTGCGGTGGTGCAGGTGAAGCCGGACATGGACGTGACGGCTGACGAGCTGCGCCGGTTCACGGCCCGGAAGATCGCAGCGTTCAAGGTGCCGGTCGACATCCAGATTCAGCGTGAGCCGCTGCCGCGCAACGCCAACGGCAAGATCATGAAGAGCGAGTTGCGCACGCGTTTTGCGCCGCGGGTCTGACCGCGTTCGGTTTATTGACCTGTCCGGATGGTGACGTTGATCATGGGTTCCACTTCGCGGAACTCTGATCGGCGAACTGTGTTGTTTGGGGAGCCACGCGATGAGGGACCCCCATGAGCCGCACGACCATCTGGTCTGTCCAAGTATTCACCGTTTTCGCGTTCGCGACGGCAATTGTGTTCTTCTTGATCCGCGACGGGTCGCTGCGTGAAGCAGGCGCCGCGATGGACAACCTGCTGAGCGACGCCGGCAACGCGACCGCCCAAAACCACAAGTGAGATCGTCGACAACACTTGCACGCGACCCCAGCGCGCGGCGGACGGGGGCGACCGCACCGAAGCGTTCAATTCAGGGAAGACGTTACATGCGTGTACCAGGTGGGATTGTTGTCGCGATCGCCGTCGGCTTCATCATGGTGATGGGCAATCTCTGGTGGCGCGACGGGTCCCTTCA
Source organism: Hyphomonadaceae bacterium (assembly GCA_049318285.1). Lineage (GTDB taxonomy): Bacteria > Pseudomonadota > Alphaproteobacteria > Caulobacterales > Hyphomonadaceae > UBA7672. Next base: position 7,849 of record JBMOGP010000033.1, on the reverse strand, counting down.
AGCGGCCGGCGCGAAGATGGATGAAGGCCTGTCGAGGATCGACCAGACGACGCAACCCCTTCAGGACTCAGTTGGCAAGGTCGGCGAAGGGGTCAAGGAGGCCATCGACAACGCAAGTGACGCCGAGGACCGGAACTGAGGCTAGATCCACCTGCGCCATTTGAGGAAGGCGAGCACGCCGACCCCGAGTGTACAGGTGACGCCGACCACCATGCCGAACGACCAGGGCTCGTGCGCCCATGGGATGCCGGCGAGGTTCATGCCGAGCAGGCCGGTGACGTAGGACAGCGGCAGGAAGATTGCGGAGACGATGGAAAGCGCCAGAAGGCGCTGGTTGAGTGTTTCCTGCCTCTGGCCGACCACCTGGTCCTGCAGAACGGCTGCACGATCGCGGATCGAATCCAGCTCTTCGGCGATGCGGATGATGTGGTCGGATGTGTCGCGCAGGATCAACTGATCATCATCGTCGAACACTGGCGCGCCGGAGCGGCGCATTCTTGCCTCGCGCTGAAGCTGGCTCATCGCCTCTGACTGCGGTTGTACATAACGGCGGAGCAGAAGGATCGTCCGTCGAAACTCTGCGAGATCGCGCGGCGATAGCCGGCCCTTCCCGTTGAGCATCGTCTCCTCGAACTCGTCTGCTTCCTCCTTCAGTTGCTCGACTACCGGATCAATATAGTCGATCAGCTTGGATGAGATGCGGGCCAGCAGGTGGGCAGGAGACGTTGGCGGATCCCGGCCGGTTTCCTCGCGCACCTCGTGCATCGCCTTCACCGGATAGGACCGCATCGAAATGACAAGATTGCTCGTCGCCCAGATGCGGACGGAGATCATGTCTTCCGGCTCCGCGCCTGGATTGTGATTGACGCCCCTGAGATTGAGCAGAAGGCCGTCTTCATAGGGCGCGCAGCGCGGACGGGACTCTGTCTGCAGCAGGGCGGAAATCACCGCCTCGTCAAGGTCGCTGGTTTCCTCGAGCCATTCCCGCGTCTCGGCCGCCAGCCGATTGAAGTGCAGCCAGCGCCAGCCAAGCTGGGGAGAAGCCGCTGTCGGTTTTATCCTGGTCCAGTCGACGCGTGCGATCGCACCATCCGGCTGGAAATCAAACCCGAAGATGAAGGCTTCGGCGTTCGGTTCCGAGTGGTCGTTGCGTTCGACGGGAGAGATGGGCATCAGCGGCACCTGAACAGGAGACGCCCGGTTCTAGACCGGTTCCCGGTGTACCGGCTAGGGCTACTTGCCGAACGCGGCGGTTGCCAATCTAACGGTGTACGACAAGTGGTGCGCCCCTCGAAGGACAACATGGCAACCCGCAACGCAGACGACGGCGAACGACGGCGGCTCGATGTCGAGCTGGTGCTGCGCGGCCTTGCGCCGACGCGGGCGCGGGCGCGCGAGGCGATCGAGGCCGGCAAGGTGCTTGTCGATGCGCGCATCGCAAGCAAGCCCGGCCAGCTGGTTGCCGCCACCACGCTGATTGAGGCCGAGGCCGCCCACCCATGGGTCTCGCGCGGCGGCCTGAAACTGGACCATGCGTTGACGGCATTCAGCATCGCTGCAGCCGGCCGGCATTGCCTGGACATCGGCGCTTCGACGGGCGGGTTCACGGATGTGCTGCTGGCGCGCGGCGCGCGGCGGGTTGTCGCCGTTGATGTCGGTGTGGGTCAGCTGCATTCGCGGCTGCGAGCAGACCTTCGCGTTGTCAGCCATGAAGCGACCGACGCGCGGAACATCGATGCTGCGATGGTCATCGAGCCACCGACGCTGATCGTATGCGATGCGAGCTTCATCGGATTGGCCAAGCTGCTGACGCGGCCGCTCGAGCTGGCGGCTCCGCAAGCGAGCCTGGTCGCGCTGTTCAAGCCGCAGTTCGAGGTCGGCCCGGCCAATGTCGGCAAGGGCGGGATCGTCTCTGACGCCTACGCTGTGGCCACCGCCGCGGCGGAGCTGGAGCGTTGGCTTGGCTATGCTGGCTGGCCAGTGATCGCATGGACCGATAGTCCGATCGCAGGCGGCGATGGCAATCACGAGCGACTGTTCGTGGCGCGAAATCACTGATCAGCTTGGCGTCAGAATCAGACGAGCCGCACTGCTTGCGCAATGCGGCTCGCCCTCACAGGCCCTGGGTTGGGGGACGGGCCTGTCCTTGAAGAGTGGCCGCGTCGCCCGAAAGGCAGTGCGTCCAGTCTAATCTATGACGCGCCACTCGCCGTAGTAGGCATCGCGGCAGACCTCCACGGGGCGGCGGATCTGAGACCCATCAGGTAAGCGCGTTACCTGGATGGCGTCTGTACATTCAGCCCCTGCGAAGTCGTCATGCCGCGTGTAAGCCCGCCTCCCGCCCGGGTAAAGGTCGGGCTGGTATCCACCTTGTCGCAGGCCGCCGTCGAGATACGGATCCTCGCCGTAGCGTTGCGACCCATAACGCGCGTCACCATGGTACTGTCCGCCATCGTTCGGGTTGCGATTGTAACCCTGCGGCGGCGCACAGCGGACATTGCCGCCGGCGCCAGCGCCAATCATGCCGCCGAGCACGGCGCCGACCGCGGTTCCATCACTCCGGTGGCCGCTGGCGGCTACGTTGCTGCCGAGGATGCCGCCGAGGATACCGCCGACAATCGCGCCGCCGACCTGATTGTTCTGTCGGACTTCCTGGCACGAGCGGCTCTGTGCGAAAGCTGACGGAGCCGCCAAGACCGCGACGGCGGATATGAGAAGCATGGCCTTGATACGCATCGGGGAATCCCTCCGGACACACACTGTCAGGATCGATCATCCGGCCGGCGACCTGAACGGAAGCTGAAGGGACTGCTGAACCCTATCGGCCGGTCTGGCCGCGATGGCGCAGCATGTGATCCGCAAGAACGCAGGCCATCATCGCTTCCGCAACCGGAACGGCCCGGATGCCGACGCAGGGATCGTGGCGGCCCTTGGTCCGGATGTCGGTGTCTTCGCCCTGGGTGGTCACAGTCCGGCGCGGCGTCAGTATGGAGGAGGTCGGCTTCACGGCGATACGCGCGACCACCGGCTGTCCGGAGGAGATTCCGCCCAGTACGCCGCCATTATTGTTCGACAGGAAGGCAACGCCGTTGCCCGCGCGGCGCATGTCATCGGCGTTGTCTTCGCCCGACAGCGCGGCCGATTCGAAGCCGGCGCCGATCTCGACGCCCTTCACTGCGTTGATGCTCATGAGCGCGCCGGCAAGATCGGCGTCGAGCTTGCCATAGACCGGCGCGCCCCAGCCAGGCGGCACCCCTTCGGCGACCACCTCGATGATCGCGCCGCAGGATGAGCCGGCCTTACGCGTCTCGTCGAGGAACGTCTCCCACCTGGTCGCCATCTCGGGGTCAGGGCACCAGAAGGGATTCTGTTCGACGATATCCCAGTTCCAGTTGGTGCGGTTGATCGCGTGAGGGCCGATCTGCACGACAGCGCCGCGGATGGTGATCGTCCCGCCAAGCGCCGTCCGGGCAACGGCGCCGGCAGCTACGCGCGAGGCGGTCTCGCGTGCCGAGGAGCGGCCGCCCCCACGATAGTCGCGAATGCCATACTTCTGATCGTAGGCGTAGTCGGCATGGCCGGGGCGATAGCTGTCGCGGATCTCGCTATAGTCTTTCGAGCGCTGGTCGGTGTTTTCGATCATCAGCGAGATCGGCGTGCCGGTGGTGACCGGGCCGCCAAAATCCCTGAGGGTGCGATCATCCTCGAAAACACCAGACAGTATGCGGACCTTGTCCTCTTCCTGACGCTGCGTGACGAAGCGCGACGTCCCCGGACGGCGCTTGTCGAGGAAGTGCTGAATGAATTCAGGGGTGAGCTTGAGGCCCGGCGGACAGCCGTCGACCACGCAGCCGATGGCGGGCCCGTGGCTTTCGCCCCAGGTTGTCACGCGGAAGAGGTGGCCAAAGGTGTTGTGCGACATGGATGCGGTTTAGGGGCAGGGCCCCGCGAATGCAAATCCTGCCGCCCGGCCGTTCCTGGCCTGCCGTCCCCTGCTTTCGCGGGAACGGCAGGCTGGAGGTTAACGCTCGTGCGCCCGCTTCGACGTGCTGATGAGCGAGACCAGGATCGCCCCGCCCAGCAGCACCAGGGTAGCAATCAGCGACCAGTGCGGCTCAAGATAGGGCACCAGCTTGAGCTCCTTGCTGAGCAGGAAGTTCCAGATGATCTTGACGCCGATCAGCACGAGCACGGCGGAGAGTCCGAACTTCAGATATCTGAACCTGTCAGCTGCGGCCGCCAGCATGAAGTAGAGCGAGCGCAGCCCGAGGATGGCGAAGATGTTGGACGTGTAAACGATGAACGGATCGCGGGTCACCGCGAAGATTGCAGGCACGCTGTCGATCGCGAAGATGATGTCAGCGATCTCAACGGCGACCAGTGCGATGAGCAGGGGGGTCGCATAGAGGACCATCTTCCCTGAGGCATCGGGCAGGCGTACGACGAAGTTGTGGTTCCTGATTTCCTTCGTCACGGGCATGAACCGCTCGAACAGACGGACAATCCATGTGGCGTCGGGCGCCTCGTGCGGTTTGCTCGCCGAGATCAGCATCTTGACGCCGCTGAAGATCAGGACCGCCGCGAAGATGTAGAGAACCCAGGTCAGCTGGTTCACGATTGCAGAGCCTGCGCCGATGAAGATCGCCCGGAACACCACCGCGCCGATGATGCCCCAGAACAGGACGCGATGCTGGTAAGCCGGCGGTATCGCGAAGAATGCGAAGATCATCGAGATGACGAAGATGTTGTCGAACGCCAGCGCTGTCTCGAGCAAGTAACCTGTCAGGTACTGGATGGTCGCCTGCGCATTCAGGTTCTCGGGGGAATCGTAGAATGCCGGATCAGGTTCATAGAGAAAGTAGACATAGGCCGCGAAGACCATCGCGCACGCGGCGAAGCTTCCCCACATCAGGGCGCTTTTCTTTGCAGATATGCGGCCGTCCTTGTTGTTGACCAGCGCAAGATCAACCCAGAGCACGAGCGCGACGAAGGTGAGAAAGGCAATCCACAGCCAAACGGGCTGTCCGGCGAACTCGCCGAGCATCTCCAAATTCATGAGGGGAACATCCGGTCCGATGCGCTGCGTCGGCGCAAGGAGGCTTTCGCCCGCCTGAGTCCGACATCACGCAAACCGCCGTTTGCGCCAGAGGGGCCCGGACCAAACTCTGCGCCGATATTGCTGTTCGTCGCGACCCTGTGAAGTGGGCGCCCCTCGGATCAAACGGCTTTTTTACTTCACGAATTCGTTGACCGCCTGCGTGGCCGCAGGGCGACCACCTGTTATACCCCTCGCGCGCGTTCCCAAGAGACAAGGACAGACGACCATGACCGACAGCTTCAAAGGCAAGACCGCAGTGGTGACCGGAGCCAGCCGCGGCATTGGCGAGGCGATTGCGCGGACGCTGGCGGGGGATGGGGCGAAGGTGGCGCTGGTCGCGCGCTCGGGCGACAAGCTGAAGGCGCTGGCGGCAAGCCTGCCGAACGGTGCAGTCGCAATCGAAGCGGACATGGGATCGGCCGATGGCTGGCGCAAGGCGGCCGATGGCGCGCTGGCGGCGCTGGGCGAGATCGATGTGCTGGTCAACAATGCAGGCGTCAGCGCGGCCCAGGCGATGGGCAAGGTCACCGGCGAGGGGCTGGACGAGACGTTCAGCGTCAACGTGCGCAACCTGATCCTGCTGACCGATGCGCTGTCGGCCTCGCTGATCCGGCGCAAGGGGAATGTCGTGAACATCTCCTCCGTCTCATCCTTCTCGGGAGCGCTGGGACAGATTGCCTATGCAGCGTCGAAGGGGGCGGTGAACGCGTTCACGCGCAACGCCTCGATCGATCTGGGCCGCGCCGGCGTTCGGGTGAATGCGGTGGCGCCAGGGGTGATTGACGACGGCATGTGGTCGACCGCCTTCGCCAAGGGGCTTGATCGCGAGAAGACGCTGGAGCGGATGGGGCGGCTTGTTCCACTGGAGAAACGGTGGGGTTCTGCGCAGGAGATTGCGGATGCCGTGGCGTTCCTCGCCTCCGACAAGGCGTCCTACATCACCGGGCAGGTGCTGCGCGTTGACGGGGGGATGATCGTCTAGCGGATTCAGCCAGGGCAGCATGCCAGCTTATCGATCGCGGCCGGGAGTACCGGCCGCGCCTGTTCGGGCGCAGGGCCGGGAACTGGTTCAGCGAGGCGGCGATGCGGCCGTCGAAGCGCTGCTGCGGTTCTGGCGTCGCCGGTCGGCGCCGGTCGAATTGCCTGAACGGGTGTGCCAGCCTCCTCTTCGCCACCGCGACGCATTCGGTGTCGGGAAGATTGGCGGTTTCATCGAAGGCCCGCGCGTACACGGCCTTGAGATCCCCGAGGCGATCATCCGAAGCTTGCGGGCCGATGCATTCGACCCCTGGCGAAAAATCCTGCGCCGTTCGTGCCCGATGGGCTATGCAGGCTGGGGCAGGGGGCCACACGTGATGCAACGAAAGCAGAGGCGAAGCTCTTGGGCGACAAGTCTGATCTGATTCCTCCGACGCCGGCGGCTGAAGAGTATGCGAGGGCAGCGGCTGCATCGGCCGACGATGCGTCCTTGTTCGCGACGACCGATCCGTTTGCCTTGTTCGCGGAGTGGCTGGCGGAGGCGCGGAAGTCCGAGCCGAACGACCCGAACGCCATGGCGCTGGCGACCGCTGATGCGCAAGGCGCGCCGGACGTGCGGATGGTGCTGCTCAAGGACGTATCGCGCGAAGGGTTCGTGTTCTTCTCGAATGCGGAGAGCCGCAAGGGCCAGCAGCTCGGGGTGAACGCCCAGGCGGCGTTATGCTTCCACTGGAAAAGCCTGCGCCGGCAGGTTCGGGTCTCAGGCAGGGTCGACCCAGCTTCCGACGAAGAGGCGGACGCCTATTTCGCCACGCGCGCCAAAGACAGCCAGATCGGTGCATGGGCGTCCGAGCAGTCGCGACCGATGGAGGGGCGGTTCGCGCTGGAGAAGCGGATCGCAATGTTCGCTGCGCGCTATGGTCTCGGGACGACGCCGCGGCCGCTGCAATGGCAAGGGTGGCGGATCGTGCCGACACGGATCGAGTTCTGGCGGGACCGGCCTTTCCGGCTGCATGACAGGCTGGAGTTCACCCGCGGCGGGCCGGGACAGGCGTGGACGACACAAAGGCTGTATCCCTGACCGCGTGGATGCCTCCCCGAGAGCGTGCAGTTGGCGCGGACGTAAACCTTTGGCAAGCTGAACGCCGATATGGGTCGGGCAAACTGGCCTGAGGGAGAAACATGGATTTCCTGAAGCGGACGCTGCTGGTCATCGCGCTGTCGGCGTGTTCGGAGAGCGCGATTGCGCAGGTGGCCGAGCATAAGGAGCCATGGTGGGACTCGCCCTGGGGTGAGACGGACCGGCTCGGTAACGTCAATAACCTGAGCGCTGCGGGCGTGAAGGCGGCCGCCGGGCTGGTCAGGACCGGCAAGGTCTATGCGCTGGGCGTGCCCACTGCGCCGGAGAGCGCAGCTTATGGGACGCGCAAATACACGGTCGAGCGGCAGCCGGGGCCGAACGCAGACTACACGCCCAACGGATCGCAGAGGGTGACCTCGTTCGATGAGCGGATCGTCTCGTCGATGGGGATCGGCACGCAGATCGACGGATTTGGGCATCTGGGCGTCGATCACCACTACTATAACGGCGTGACGGGCAAGGAGGTCGCCACCACGCGTGCGTTGCAGCTGGCCGATGTGCCGCCGATCGTGACGCGCGGCGTGCTGATCGACATGACGAAGCACTATGGCAAGACCAGCCTCGAGGTGGGCGACACGTACAACCGCGCCGAGATCGAGGCCGCGATGAAGGCGCAGGGCGTTACGGTCGGG
>JBMOGP010000032.1:0-11937 GCA_049318285.1 Hyphomonadaceae bacterium | reverse complement strand
TGCGCGCTATGAGAGCCTTCCACGCAAGACGAGGCCCGCCATGACTGTTCTGATCTCCACCCTTATCAAGGATGCCAGCGCACAGACGCTGGGCTCGCTCTGCGCCATCCTCAAGAAGGGCGCGGACCACGCCGCGGCGCTGAAAATCCCGGAAGACGTGCTTCTCAACTACCGTCTGTTTCCGGACATGTTTCCCCTGACGCGTCAGGTGCAGATCACGACCGACACCATGACGCGCGGCGCCGCGCGCCTCGCCGGCACGGACCTTCCGTCCTTCCCCGATGTCGAGACGTCCTTCACCCAGCTGATCGACCGCACGCAGAAGGCCAATGCCTATGTCCAGGCTGCTTCATCCGAGGCCATCGACGGTCGCTGCACGACGATCATCAATATCCCGATAGGGGGCGGACAGGAAATGCCGATGACCTGCACCACCTACCTGCAGTCCTTCGTCTTCCCCAACCTCTATTTCCACGCCGCCACCGCCTACAACATCCTCCGCCACAACGGCGTCACCCTCGGCAAGCGCGACTACCTCCGCCCGCCGGGCTGACGCCAAACCGTCATCGATGCGCCATAGAACGCCTGCGCCTCGCGGAGTTCGCCCATGGCCTATATCGTTGATCGCCGCCGTCTGCTTGCTGCAAGCGCCGGGGCGCTGGCCCTGGCCCTTCCCGGCCGCGCGTTTGCGCAGGCGACCAGCGGCTTCACCCACGGGGTGGCATCCGGCGAGCCCTCGCAGACCAGCATCGTCCTCTGGACGCGCTATCTCGCAGGATCGCCCGTCCGCCTTCGCCTCGAGATCGCAGACGACCCCGCCTTCCAGCGCATTGCGCTCACTGGCGAAGCCGAAGCATCCCCCGCAACAGACTGCTGCGCCCGCGTGATCGCGGAAGGTCTCGCGCCCGGCCGCTGGTATCATTTCCGCTTCATCGCCCCTGACGGACAGGCCTCCGACGTAGGCCGCACGCGAACCCTGCCCGACGGCGACACCGAAAGCTTCCGCATCGCGATCTTCTCCTGCGCCAACGGAACATCCGGCTGGTTCAACGCCTACGCCCACGCCGCCGCGCGCGACGACATCGACCTCGCCATCCACACCGGCGATTACATCTACGAATCCCCCCTCACGCGCGCCGACGCACAACCCGGCATCGCTGCCCAGCGCGCGCTCGCCCCACTGCACGAGATCATCACGCGTGCCGACTATCGCCAGCGCTACGCCTCCTACCGCCTCGACCCGGATCTTGCCGAGCTTCACCGCCGCCTGCCCATGATCGCCGTGTGGGACGATCACGAGACCGCCAACAACAGCTGGCGCGATGGCGCCAGCGCACACGACCCCGCCACCGAAGGACCATGGTCCGCCCGTCGCGCTGCCGGGATGCGCGTCTGGCGAGAATGGATGCCCGTGCGCGGCGACTGGTATGGCAGCCACCGCATCGGCAATCTCGCCACGCTCTTCCGCCTCGAAACCCGCCTCCTCGGCCGCTCACAGCAGCTCGACAACGATCTCGACGCGATCTTCGAAAAGGGCGCGACGCGACAGGCGCTCGACGCTTTCGGCGCCGGCCCTCTCGCCGACCCCAATCGCGCCATGATGGACAGCCAGCAGGAGACGTGGCTGGCCGACGGCATGCGGAAATCCGTCGCGTCCGGTCAGAAATGGCAATTGCTCATCCAGCAGGTGATCATGGGTGCGCTGCTCTTCCCGCGCCCGAACACCGCCTGGTTCAAGGGCACGGCCTCGTCCAACCTGATGACCGACCTGCAACGGCGATCGGCCGCGCTCGATGCAGGCCTGCCCTACTCACTCGACAAATGGGACGGATATCCTGCAGCGCGCCAGCGCCTCTACGACGCCGCCCGCAGCGCGGGCGCCAACCTCGTCACACTCACCGGCGACAGCCATAACGCCTGGGCCTTCGACCTCGCCGACAGGACCGGCCCGATCGGTGTCGAATTCGCCGGGCAGAGTGTCTCATCCTATGGCTTCGAGCGCCGCTTCAACGGCGACGCCGCCCGCCTCGCCGCAGACTTCATCGCAACCAACCCCAACCTGAAATGGATGGACACCAGCCAGCGCGGCTACGTCACCCTCGACATCCGCAAGGACCGCATCGACACCGAATACGTCTTCGTGCCGGCCGCGGCCGGCCGCAACGCAGCGGAGGCTGGGCGCAGAAAGCTCAGCGTGGCGCACGGAGCGCGCAGGCTGGAGGTTTGAGCGACCCGCGATGATGGGAGCCCTGCACGAATCCCATTGCGATGAGCGAGTTTAAAACCGCCCGCCTGTCCTGAACCCGCCGCCGCCCATGCGGCCGCCGGTCTTGAAGCCGCCGCCGCGCGAGCCGCCGCCAGATCCACCACCCCAACCGCCGCCGCCCCAGCGGCTACCACGCGTAGCCGCCTTTATGACCTCGCCGAGGATGACGCCCGCGATCACATCGCCGCCCACATTGCGTCCACGCCTGGGCCCGCCGAAATAGTCGTCGTCGCTGCGCGGGGCCTGGCGCACCGTCGCCTTGATCGCGCGCCACAGCGCCTCCCCATCCGGCGCCGGCCCCTTGCCATACGCCTCGATGGCCGCTTCGAAGGCCGGCCGCAGCAACATGACATACGGGCTGTCCAGCCCCGCCTCCTTGAACCGCCGCCGCACCTGCTCCAGCGTCTCGGCCCCCGCACGCCGCCGCACCGGCAACGCCTCGACGCCGCGCCAGTTCACCTCCATCTGCAGTTCTTCCGTGCGCAGCTTGATCAGCGCCTCGACCACGCGATCATCGTCTGTCGTCGTCGTCTCCGCCGCCAGAACCTTCAGATCCGGGAAGCTCGCCTGCGCCAGCCCCTCTTCCAGTACGCGCCTTGCTTTCTCCTGCGGTCCGGCATCGCCACTCGCCGCCTGCTCCTGCTGGCGGCGCAGGTCAGCGTGCTGCGCCTCCGCTTTGGTCAGGGTAACATCCAGCGCCTTCAGCTTGTCCTTCGCAGCCGACAACTCCGCCGACAGCTTGCCCGCCCCGCGCGCCTCGAGCGCCTGAGCCTCGAACCGTTCGATCGCCGCCTGCGCCTCAGCCTCCTCGAGCCGCATGTTCGCCATGTGCTCGGCGATGCGATCGGGCAGCTCGATCAGCCGTGCATAGTTCAGATACGCCTGGTCATACCCGCACAGCCGCGCAACCCAGTTGTCCAGCGCGCGCGACATGCCACCCTTGTCGTAGTCCGGCGTTCGGAACTTCCGCTCCCACAGATACGAGAACAGGGGGTCAGCCTCATATGGCTTCCGCTTCTCGTCGCGATCCGCCTTCGCCAACTCCAGCTTCTGCTCGGCGCGCACCGACACTGACCGCGCCTCCTCGAACGCCTGCTTCAGGGCGATATAGCCAGGATCGGTCTGCACCGCCGCCTCGGTCTCCGTCACCAGCGTCTCGTACGCATTCAGCGCCGCATCGACCTCAACCTCGCCCGCGCGCCGCATCGCCTCGGCGTCCTTCAGCCTGGCTTCCGCCGCCGCAACCTCACCATCGACCCGCGCTGTGAAAGACTCATGTTCCGCCAGAAGCCGCGCCGCCTCTTTCTCCGCGGCCGACAGCGAATCCGTCGCCTCCACCTTGATGACGTCGAGCCGCATCGCCGCCAGTTCGCGATAACCCTCCGCCTTCAGCCGCGCGAGATCGGCCCGTCGCCGCGCATGCGACTCCGCACCGCGCGCCGCCGCATCGAATTCCTCGCGCGCGCCAGCTGTCAGCGAGTCCAGCCGGTGCAGCGCATCACGGCCGTTGACCAGATCATCTACCATTCGGTGATCGCCCCGCCCGGCACGGGCGTGTCAAATTGCGGCTCAAGCTCGCCGCGCGTCTTGCGCCCCAGAATGTCGTTCACGACCATTCCGCTCGACTGCTTCTCCGCAGCCACGCGATCGAACGTCGCCTTATCGACGCGCTGGGCCCACATGCTCACGTTTTCCGTCGTCTGCGCCTCCACGCTGCGGATCGGCGCCTTCAGCACGCGCCCCCCCGGCGCCACCGCCTCAACCACGAGATAGTAGTTCATCGCATTCGGCTGGTCATTCGCCTGCCGCCAGAAGCCAGTGTCCTCGTCCGGCCGCGAGACGATGCGAATGTCGTACGCCTGCGCCAGCTGGTCATTCATGCCCTGCAGGGTCTTCAGCTGCGTGCGCGCCGCATCGCGATCGCCATTGGCAACCGCCCTCTGTCCCTCCGCCGCCAGGCTCGCCAGCTGCGCATCGATCACCGGGTCCCTCGCCAGTGCCTGGCCCTCGGCCAGCTCCGCCGAGATCGTGTTCGGCATGTTCTGCCACTCGGCATTCATCGGCCCGAACACCAGGAGCTGGAATCCCACCGCAATCGCCGCCAGCAGCCCCACCGCCGTCACCGTCTGCGGCAGCCACCTCCTGCGATTGACATAAGCCTTCGCCAGCCTGACCGAAAACGTATCGCGCGGCGGCCTGTAGACGAAGCGCTGCTCTGCCAGCGCTTTCACGCCATCCTTGAGTATCCGGTCGGGAACCTCAATGCCCTGCGCGCCATAGATCTCCTTGAGCCGCGCCACGAGCTGTTCCTCGCGCGCGGACTCATTGAGCTCCATGTCGACGATACGCGTGCGATGGCGCAGCGTGTCCACCACGTCCATCGCCAGCATCACGTCATCAAGCTTGCGGGGCTCTTCGAGCATGGAGCCCGGCTTGACGCCGGTTGGCGGCACGACAGGTGCCGTCTGCCCCGTCCGCACCGGAACGGAAGTATCGCTCATCGCGCGTCGATCATGACGTGCGAACGGTCAGGGCTGCCGCCGCGCCCTGTTCCACCAGCAGTGCAAGCCGGCGTTTGCCGTCCTCCACTGCATCGCGGATCTCGGCCGAGTTCTGCGTCGAGAGCTTGCGCATCTCCGCGATGATCCCGATCGAGCGCTCCTGATAGCTCACCACCGAATCCACCAGCTTCTTCACAGCCGCCGCCGAAATCGTCGGACCATAGCCCGCCTTCAGCGCCGCTTCCTGCACCTTGCCGCCGATCTCGGCCAGGACTTCAAGCGATTGGTCAACGCCTTTCTTCATCGACTCCAGCGTCTGGGTCGATTCATGCAACCCATGCATGCCCGTGAAGGTCGCCGACAGCGCCGTCAGCACAACCTCGTTGGTGCCGAAGAACGAAACGGATTGCGCATAGATGCGCTCCTTGGCGTTGGTGGTCTGCACCAGCCGCGCCATGATCACTTCTGATGTATTGTAGCCGACCGTCAGGTTGTCCGAGAGGTCCTTCGAGATCTGGTAGCGCTTCTCTTCTGCCTGCAGCCTGCGCAGCTCCTCGTCGCGCGCCAGCTCCAGCTTCGAACGCTCCGCCGGCTCCGTTCCCGCATATGCCGCCACCGCATCCGACGCCGCCGTCATTTTCGCTTTGGCGTCTTCGAGCCTCTGCTCGGCCGTCTTCAGCACCTCAAGCGCCAGCACTTCCGACTGCTTCATTGCGCCGCGGAAATCCATGTACGCTTCGAGGATCAGGAATTCCTTCTCGATCTGGACCTTCGTGTCCTTCTGGACGTCGATATACGTGTCCTTGATCTTGTCGAACCGCGCGGCGATGTCGCCGCGCGAGAACTTCATCCACATATTGCCGACGCGTTCCATCGTGGAGATCTTGCCGTCGGCATACTGTTCGACGAGGCTCTTGGCATCGTCGCGGATCGAGTTGAACGCGGTGGTGATCGTCTCGTAGCGCTCGCCCACCTTGATGGCCGAGATGTGCTCGCGCACGACCTCGTTGAACGTGGAGGCCTGGTCCAGCGTCCGCGCAATCGTGGTCACCTTGTCTGGCGACAGCTCGGTGATCTGGTTGAGCAGCGCCACAACAGGCGCGGGATCGCTTTTTGTCTCCGGAAAGAGGCCCAGCTTGCGAAGGTTGCCGACCGCCTTGTCGAGATACTGAAGAGCCGTGGGGCTGGACGCCATCTTGTTATTCTCCCTGTCCCTCGCGCTGGGGGATGCAGCGCGCATTAACTCAATACGTGCCCCCTTCCCGTGTGTCTGCAAGGGCTTAGCGGCAAAATTTATTCGAGAATCGATATCAGTTGCTCTGACTGTGCGCCCGGAATAACCAGAGCGACCCGGCTGAGGCGTCATGAAACTGATATCCCTGATTCTGCCTGCAACCCTGCTCGGCCTCTCGGCATGCGCGCTGTGGCCGACGCCAGCGGCAACACCCCGGCAACTCCTCGCCAACGTCGCCGCACTCGCACAGCCCACTCACGACGCGCGGTTCGAAGCCTTGAAGGTTCAGCTGGAAACAGCCGGCCTTCCCTACACGATCGAGGCGTTCACCGGCCGCCGCGCCACGCCCGGCCGCAACCTGGTCGTCCGCACAGGCCCCGTGACCGGCAAACAGATACTGCTCACCGCCCACTACGACGCGCTCGAAATGGAGGGCGGCAAGCTCGTCGACGGCGTCGTCGACAATGCCGGCTCGGTTGTTGCGATGATTGAAGCCACACGCCGCGTCTCGGGCAAGACAAAGCACTCCGTCACGCTCTTCCTCACCGACCAGGAGGAACTAGGCCTCGTCGGCGCCCTCGCCTTCATCAAGGTCCACGGCGTCGAAGACATCGCCGCCGTCATCAACGCCGACATCAACGCCAATGGCGACACGCTGATACACGGCCTCAACAATGGCGCTCAGTCGACCTTCATCACCGAAGCCGTCCGCGAGCTCTGCATGGAACTCAAACGCTCCTGCCTCGACTTCCCCGAATACCCTCCGAGCGACGACAGCGCCTTCTCCGCCGCCGGCGCCCCTACCGTCTCCATAGGTCACCAACCGAAGGCCGAAGCCGAAAAACTCCGCGCTTTCATGCTCAACCCGCCCGAGACCGCACCTGACCCCGCCACCATCCCTGAAGTCCTCGGCCTCATCCACACGCCGAATGACACGATTGATCGCGTCGAGCCGGCCACACTGGCCATGGCGGCTGACTTCTTTACAGCGCTGGTGCTGAAGCTGGATTCCGGACTGGAGTAATCAATGCCCCGCACCGCGATCGTCACAGGCTCCACCTCGGGCATCGGCGAAGGCATCGCCCGCGCCCTCGCCGCAGACGGAAACAACGTCGTCATGAACGGCTTTGGCGATGCGTCCGCCATCGAGACGCTCCGCGCCTCCATCGCCGCCGACAACAAGGTCGAATGCATCTACGCCAACGCCGACATGACGAAGCCCGACGAGATCGAGGCAATGTTCAGCACCGTGAAGGAGAAGCTCGGCTCCATTGACATCCTCGTCAACAATGCAGGCGTCCAGCACGTCTCGCCCGTGGAAGACTTCCCGGTTGCGAAATGGGACCTCATCATCGCGCTTAATCTGTCGTCGGCCTTCCACACCACGCGCCTCGCCTTCCCGGACATGAAGGCGAAAAAGTGGGGCCGCATCATCAATATTGCGTCGGCCCACGCCCTCGTCGCCTCGCCGTTCAAGAGCGCCTACGTCGCCGCCAAGCACGGCATTCTCGGCTTCACCAAATCGACCGCGCTCGAAGGCGCCCAGTACGGCATCCGCGTCAACGCCATCTGCCCCGGCTATGTCCGCACCGGCCTCGTCGAGAACCAGATCGCCGACACCGCCAGGGCCCGCGGCATCTCCGAGGAAGCCGTCATCCGCGACGTACTCCTCGCCGCACAGCCTACCAAGGAATTCGTGAAGGTGTCAGACGTGGCCGCCATGGCCGTCTTCCTGACAACCGAAGCCGCCAACCAGATCAACGGCGCCGCGCTGTCGATCGACGGTGGCTGGGTCGCGCAGTAGGGTCAGACAAACGGCACAACCTTGTTGTCGCCGTCATGGCCGATATCGCACGCGCCGAGATAGCGGATGCCCGCGCGCTTGCACCAGTCCGCAACCAGGCCTCCATCCGGAACGCGAAACACCGCCGTCGGATTATCATCCGCCGCCAGCCGCCCCTCGCGAATACCTGCACAGCGCCGCACACTGGCGTTCGAGGTGACATGAAAGAGAAACCGGTCGTAGCGATAGAGATAATCCCCCACATCCTCGATCATCAGCACGCGGCCCTCAAAGTCCGGCTCCAGCGGCGTGCCGAGCAACTGGCTGAGCACCGTCAGATTGAAGGCCAGCTTCGGCGTCTCCGCCCGCTCGCTTGCCTCGAGCGCCGCCGGATGCCCCTCGACCAGCCAGGCCACGGCCCGCGCCACCGCCTCACGCCCCCGCACCGCCCGATCGAGATCGACCGGCATCGGTCCATGCGCCACATGGGGAAACCCTGCGCGATGCAGCGCCGCCAGCAGGAAGCCCGTATCTGAATACCCCAGCCATTTCTTTCGCCACGCCGCCGGCCCGAGCTCTCTTGCCGCCGCCTGCGCGATCCGGTTCGACCCGTAGCCCCCGCGCAGGAACCAGATCGCATCGATATCCTCGCGATCGCCATACTCCAGCAGCGCCGCCAGCCGCTGCACGTCACTCCCCGCGAAATGGCCCTCCGCAAGCCGGCACTGCGGGTGCACCAGCAGCTCGACATTCCCGTCATACCTCGTCGCCACGAACGTAGCGATCCGGTCGAGCAGGCCATGGTCGCCCAGCACGCCAGCTGGCGCCACGACGCCGATGCGGAACGTCTTTTCACTTGACCCCATACGCGCCTCACTGAGACATCCAGATCATGCAGAAAGATGCGATGTCCGACTCACAGACCGCCCTTGCCCATGCGGGACCGTACTTCTTCTGCGGCATCGGCGGCAGCGGAATGTTGCCCCTTGCCCTGATCGTGAAAGCACGCGGCCAGGATGTTGAAGGCTCGGACCGCTCGCTCGACGCCGGCCGCACCGCCGCCAAGTTCGAGTTCCTCAAGGCTCGCGGCATCAGGCTCCACCCGCAGGATGGCTCCGGTGTCACACGCCCCGGCCAGCTCCTCGTCACCTCCGCCGCCGTCGAAGACACCGTGCCGGACGTCATCGCCGCGAAGGCGCTCGGCTGCCCGCAGGTCTCCCGACCTCAGCTGCTGGCCCAGCTCGTCAACTCCGCCAAGGTCTCGATCGCCGTCGGCGGCACGTCTGGCAAGTCCACGACCACCGGGATGATCGCCTGGATCCTCTATGCCACCCGCCGCGACCCCACCGTGATGAACGGCGCCGTGATGAAGAATTTCGTCGCCGGCGATTTTCCCTTCGCCTCGGCCATCGTCGGCGAAGGCGACATCTTCGTCTCCGAGGTTGACGAAAGCGACGGCTCCATCGCGCTTTACCGGCCCACGATCGCTGTCCTCAACAACATCGCCCTCGACCACAAATCGATGGACGAACTCCGCAGCCTCTTCACTGGCTTTGTCAGCAAGGCCCAGGTCGCCATCTTCAACCTCGACAATGAGGAAACGCGCCGCCTGTGCGAAACGCTGCAACTCCCGAACGCACTCACCTACTCGCTCACCGATGCGAACGCCGACTTCACCATCTCCGACCTCATGACCCAGCCCGACGGTCAGTCCTGCATCGTCACCGAACGCTCCACCGGCGAACGTCAGCGCATCTGCCTGCAGACCCCCGGCCGCCACAACCTCTCCAACGCGCTCGCCGCCATCGCCGCAGCCCGCGCCTGCGGCCTCGCTCTGCGCGAAGCAACGCTCGCGCTGATGAACTTCGTTGGCATCCGCCGGCGACTTGAAGTCGTCGGCACGGCGAAGGACATCACCGTCATCGATGATTTCGGGCACAACCCCGACAAGATTGCCGCCACGCTCGCAACACTCCACCAGTTTCCCGGCCGTTTGCTCGTCATGTGGCAGCCCCACGGCTTCGGCCCCATCCGCCAGATGAAGGATGAACTGATCGAGATGTTCGCGCGCGATCTCGCCGCGAAGGACACGCTCATCATGCCCGAGCCGGCTTATTTCGGGGGAACCGTCGACCGCAGCATGGGCTCGGCCGTGATCGCGCAAGGCGTGTCGGCACGCGGCAAGTCAGCCGTCGCCCTCCCCGACCGTGCGGCCTGCGGCGACAAACTCGTCGAGATGGCCCAACCCGGCGACCTCATCGTCGTGATGGGCGCCAGAGACGACACCCTCTCCGAATTTGCCGCTGACGTGCTGAAGCGTGTTGGGGAGAAAGAGTTCTGATCTGCCGGACGCCCATCCCGTCCGGCGATGCACAAAACCAGCTGTTTCTGTACAGACGTTTTCGGAACCGATACGAAGCTTTTCAACGCGCTGCACGAACCAATTTGGCCGGTTGCAGACACGTGCGTCCCCCGCCTCCGAACCTCTGAGATACTTCAGTCATCCATTCAGCAGGGAGGGCGGCCGCACACCGCCCAATGGCGCAGGGTGGTTGCAGGCGAGGTTAAAAAGCCCCCTGGGACCTGGTCAAGCCGGCCACGCGACAAGGAGCTGAACGGGAACTGTCCTGAACAGACCGGCCGGCACGCTGGCGGCGACAACGACGCCAAGCGTCTAACATGCAGGCGCGGTGCGCGAGCTGCCGTCCAGCCCCTGCCAGTGACGCGGGACCCGCAAACCTCTTGTCTATCTTCAGCGTCAAGGGCGGAGAGGCAAAACCACGCCTGGCGTTCCATGCCCCCGGCGCCCTCCATAGACCCCGAGACCAGGTGCGACAGCATCCCGGATGCTGCACGCCAGTCCCGTCGTGAGCGCGTGGTTTCCCGGCTGGAAGGCGTGCGAGATCGATCCCAATCTCACCCGCGTGACTAGCCTCGCGGCCATCCCGCTACTACGCTCCCGCAAAACAGGGAAAACGCCATGATGCTCCGGAATCACGCGCTCGCTGCATCCGTCCTCGCGCTATCCGGCTGCATGACGGCGTCAGACCCCGCAGGGATGGCTAACGCAGGTTTTGACGCGCGCATTATCCGCGATGCGTTCGGCGTCCCGCACATCTATGGCAAGCGCAACGCCGACGTCGCATTCGGACTTGCCTACGCTCACGCCGAAGATGACTGGAAAAACATCGAGGAAGTCATCCGCTCCAGCCGCGGCACGCTCTCGGAAATCGTCGGCGATTCGGGCGCAAAGTCCGACGACTTCATCCTCGCCCTCGGCATGACTGCGATCGTCGCACGCGACTACGACACCCAGACATCGGCGAAGGCAAAGTCGGTCGCCGAAGGCTACGCCGCCGGCCTGAACCTGTGGTGCGAGAAGAACCCCACGACCAATTGCGCCCGCACCATGCCAATCACCGGGCAGGACATCATCGCCGGTTTCGTCAATCGTCCGCTGTCATTCTACGGCCTCGAGGCCGAGGTTGACGCCCTGCTCTCCGGCCGCGCCAACATGCAGATGTCGACCAGGTCCACGCGCCAGGCATTTCTCGACATCACGGACGATGTGGAACTCGGCTCAAACGGGCTCGCCGTCGCGCCCTCGCGCTCCGCCGATGGCCACACGCGTCTCGCCGCCAACTCGCACCAGCCCTATGAAGGACGCGTCGCATGGTACGAAGCGCGGCTGAAATCCGAAGAAGGCATCGACCTCGTCGGCGGCCTCTTTCCCGGCACGCCGATCCTGCTCACCGCCGTCGGCCCCAACATCGGCTGGGCCGCCACCGTCAACAAGCCGGACCTCTACGACACGTTCAGGCTGGTCGTCGACGACGAGAAGAACCCCTCGAAGTATCGCATGGATGGCCAGTGGAAGGATCTCGAACGCAAGCAGATCCGCTACAACGTGCTCCGCAACGGTGCGCTCGTTCCCGTCGAACGCACGGGCTACACCTCCGAACACGGCGCGGTCTATGTGCTCGACTCGGGCGTCTACGCCGTCTCCTTCGTCGGCAAAGGCGACTTTGCGCATCTCGACCAGTATCTCGACATGAACATGGCGAAGACGATCGACGACTGGCGCGCCGCCCAGGTGAAGTACAATGACATCCCGTCGGTGAACTACATCGTCGCGGATTCGAAAGGCGGCATC
>JBMOGP010000031.1:0-12007 GCA_049318285.1 Hyphomonadaceae bacterium | reverse complement strand
TCTATCTGGCGACGTTTCGCACCCCACCATGGAACGCGCCCTTTTATGCGCGCATGGGCTTTCGGGAGGTCGCGCATGGCGACTACCTGCCGTGGATGACTGACCTCGAAGCCTTGCAGGCAGCCTTCCTCGACCTGTCGACGCGCGTGTTCATGAGGCTGGATTGATCAGCTGGCCCGTTCGCTCAGTTTGCGGAGGTTCTCTTCGTGATCCTTCCGATCGAGCCGGTAGAGAAAGATCACACACAGCATTGCCAGCCGCAGCCCCATGATCGCCGGCAGATACCACCAGCCAAGCGCCAGCAGCACGTCCTGCGGCACCTGGTCGGGGGTCGCGCCTGCGGGGAAGTTGGCCAACGCCAGCACGAGCGTCGCCGCCATGACGCCAAGGCCGGTCGTCATCTTCTGGATGAAGGTGTTCGCAGCGAAGAACACGCCCTCCGACCGTCGCCCTGTCTTGAGTTCCGACTGCTCGACCAGGTCAGAGATCATCGACGCGATCAGAACCTGGAAGCAGACGACCAGGATCACATCGATCTGGCCCTGAGCGAACACGATCCAGTAGGCTGCGTCCGTACCCGGCGCCACGACGCCTGTAAGGCGCAGAAGGATGGCGAACGGGGAGACGACCAGCCCTACCCCGCCAATGATCAGCGCGGCATTCCGCTTTCCCCATCGACGCGTCACCACCGGGGCAAGCGTCGCTCCGAGCGCAGCCGAGACAAAGATCGCCAGCGTGATGAAACCGATCTGGTCCGGCCGGAACCCCCAGAAGTAGGTCGTCATATACACTGACAACGCGGCCCCGAGGCCCGACGCGACATTCGCAAACAAGGCTGTTGCAAACACCGCGAAGAAAGACCGGTTTGCCAGCGTCTCGAACATCTCCCGGAAAACGAGGCCAAGAGACATTTTCCGGATCGGTGGCAGTTGCAGCTTCGCGATCTGCCTGTGCGTGCCGAGCGAGGACACCACGATCGCCGCAAAGATCACGCCCGCTGCGATCCAGCCATAGACGGCGTAGGCCTCGCGGTTGAACTGGCCGTTGGGGATCATCGCCGTCACGAATGCAGGGAACAGAATGAAGAACATCAGCACCGTCATCGCGTTGCCGCCCGTCCAGCCGAAGAAGCTGCGCCATGACAGCAGCGACGAGCGTGCGTCGTAGTCGCGTGTCAGTTCGGGCGCGAGCGCGGCGCTGGGCGTCTCGAAAAAGGTGAGAAAGGTTCGCGTCAGGATGGCGAGCGTGAGCACATACCAGAACAGCGCGTCATTGCTCCATCCGATCGGCGGGCTCCACAGCAGGAAGTAGCTGACGGTGATCGGGATTGCCGAGGCGTACATGAACGGATGCCGTCGCCCCCAGCGCGAGCGGAAATTGTCGGACCAGTAACCGACGATCGGGTCAGAAATCGCATCCAGCACCAGCGCGATGGTGAGCGCGAGACCGACGCGCGTAGCATCCAGACCGATTACCTGGCTGTAGAAGATCAGCAGGAAATAGCTGAACCCGGCGTCCTTGATGCCGAAGGCTGCCGAGCCAAAACCGTAGGCGAGCTTCGTGCCCAGCGTTGGCGATTGTGAAGCGATGACGCTCTCCCCGGGCTCTCCCCGGGGGAGGCTAGGTCAGCGTGCGTCGCAACAGCAACAGGCGCCTTAGGGTCAGCCGCCGGAGAATTTTCCGTTCTTGTTGAACCCCCGCGGGGCCAGACGGCCGGACTGGGCGCGCTTGCCGACCCAGTCCTTCCAGTCGTCTGCGGACTGCTGTCGCCCTGCACTGTCGCTCCAGCTGAGGCCATCGGCCCGGGCGAAGGTCTTGAGGTCCAGCAGCCCGCCATCGGCGAAGGACTGGATCTTGACGCCCTTGCCGCGCGCCATTTCGGGCAGCTCTTCGGTCTTGAAGATCACCAGCTTGCGGTTCTTGCCGATCGAGGCCGTGAGATCGCCCTCGACCTTGATGCAGACCGCCAGTTTTTCCTTCGGGCCAACGTTGAGGATGATCTTGCCCTTGCGCGTCAACGAAATCAGTTCGGCGTCCTGGACGATGAAGCCATAGCCCTTGCTCGAGGCGACGACGCGGCGGGCCTTGGCCTCGGGGATCAGCATTTCGACGATCGCCTCGGACTCGGGCACTTCCAGATTCAGACGGATCGGTTCGCCATGGCCGCGACCGCCAGGCAGCTTGTCGGCGCCGATGGTGAAGGCGCGGCCGCCGGAGGCCATCAGGATCACCTTGTCGGTCGTCTGGCATTCCAGCGACAGCGCCAGTTCATCACCTTCCTTGAATTTCAGGTCGTCGAGCTTCTGATTGTGGCCCTTCAGCGCACGGATCCAGCCCATGCTGGAGAGCACCACGGTGACGGGCTCCTTCACGATCAGAGCTTCAAGCGCAGCTTCCGTATCGATCTCCTTGGCGACACCGAAGTTCGAGCGGCGCTTGCCGAGCTTTTTCGCCGGATCGAAAATCTCGCGCGCCGCCTTCAGCTGGCGCTTCACCTCGGTCCACTGGCGGCTGGTCGAGCCGAGCAGCAGCTCGATCTCGCGCTTCTCGTCCGACAATTCCTTGTGCTCGCGCAGGATCTCGATCTCTTCGAGCTTGCGCAGGGCGCGCAGGCGCATGTTCAGGATGGCCTCGACCTGGACCTCGCTCAGGCGGAACTTCCTGATCATCACCGCCTTGGGATCATCCTCGTAGCGGATGATGCGGATCACTTCGTCGATATTCAGGTAGGCCTTGAGCAGACCGTCGAGGATTTCGAGGCGGTTCTCGATCTTCTTCAGCCGGTGCGTGGCGCGGCGGACGATCACTTCGCGGCGGTGATCGATATAGCAGTTCAACAGCTCGCGCAGGCCCATCACCTTGGGCACGCCATGGTCCAGCACGTTCATGTTGACCGGGAAGCGCGTCTCCAGCTCGCACTGGCGAAACAGGCTGGCCATGAACACGTCCGGCTCAACGGCGCGCGTTTTCGGTGTGAGGACGATGCGGACATCCTCGGTGGATTCATCCATCGCATCTTCGAGCATCGGGGCCTTCTTGGTCTCGATCAGCTCCGCCAGGCGCTCCATCAGTTTGGACTTCTGTACCTGGTAGGGGATCTCGGTGACAATGATGCGCCACATGCCACGGCCAAGGTCTTCCTTGGTCCACTTGGCCTGGCAGCGGATACCGCCACGGCCCGTCGAATAGACCTCGCGCAGGCCTTCCTTTGTTTCGACGATCACGCCACCTGTCGGAAAGTCGGGTCCAGTGACGATCTTGAGCAGGTCGTCCACCGTCGCCTTCGGATGATCGAGCAGGTGGATCGCCGCGTCGATGCACTCGGCAGGATTGTGCGGCGGGATCGACGTCGCCATGCCGACCGCGATGCCGGACGAGCCATTGACCAGAAGGTTCGGAAAACCGGACGCGAGAACCACCGGCTCCTTGTGCGTGCCGTCATAGGTCTCCCGGAAATCCACCGCGTCGTCGTCGAGCCCCTCGAGCAGCAACATCGCCGCCGGGGTCAACTTTGCTTCGGTGTAGCGGAAGGCAGCGGCAGCATCGCCATCAATGTTGCCGAAATTGCCCTGGCCATCGACCAGAGGTGCGCGCGTTGCAAAGTCCTGCGCGAGGCGCACCATGGCGTCATAGATCGACTGGTCGCCATGCGGGTGATATTTGCCGATCACTTCGCCGACCACGGTGGCCGACTTGCGGTGGCCGCCCGTCGGGTTCAGGCCGAGCTGGCTCATCGCGTAGAGAATGCGACGGTGCACAGGCTTCAACCCGTCGCGTGCATCGGGCAGCGCACGCGCGGTGATCGTCGACAGTGCATAGGCAAGGTAGCGCTTCGACAGCGCCTCGTTGATCGGTTCCTCGATGATGTCGCCGCCATTGTCGGGGGGATCGATCGTCGTGTTCTTCGCCATGCTCGTATCGTTTCCAGACGTTCGAATCAGACCGGAGACACTCGCCCTGCACGCTCCAGACGGTCAATCATCAGATAGCGCGCTTCCGGGACTGGCTTGTTGAGATCCGAGAACAGACGCTCGGCAAGGAAATGTCCGGTCAACCGGAATCCCGCGCGGATATCCAAAGGGGTCACCGGGGCGGTATTGTCCACCAGGAATTGCGGAAGCGGCAAGAGGCGGTCGAGATACGCTCCCGCATCCGATCCACGTACGGCGCGGCCCGACTTGGGGCTCACATGGGTTATACCGTCATTGGCGCCGGAGATCGCGCAGGTCTCAAGGTCCAGTCCGTAACCGAGCATGGCCAGCAAACCCAGCTCCCATCGGATGAACAGGGCCGGCCAGACGTCCTCATTGCCGAGCATGTCCAGCAGGGTTTCGGCAGCGTCATAGAGGGCGGGCTTCGCCTCGCCTTCCGGCAGCGTTGCGGCGAGGAGTTCCGCAAGCGCTGAAAGACCCGCCAGCGCCTCACCGCTTGACATGTGGACGGCCGCGCGCTCGGTCTGCGTCTCTGCAGTGAAGAAACCAAGACTGTCGTCCGTGCGGGCTTTCCACGTTACTGAAAGCGTGTTTCCCGGCTGCATGGGGGCGCGCTTCTTCTGGCTGGCGCCGCCATAGACCATACCCCTTCGCCGCCCGTGGGTACGCGCGAAGACTTCCAGGATCGCCCCGGTCTCCCCGAAACGCCTCAACCCCAGAGAGATCGCCTGGTCACTCCACTCGGACATGGCGAAGGGATAGGCCGATGCGGCGGAAACTCAACGGGTCAGGCTTGGTCCCCGCAAGCCCCTGTCCGATATCCCCCGCGACCCAGGTCACCCTTCCCCGGCCTGGTTCGACATTCTGGACGGCGCGACATTTGATGGAGGGCCGTCATGGCCTGGTTGTTTCTTGGCGCAGCAGGACTTCTCCAAGTCGTCTGAGCATATCTGCTCAAAGTCTCCGAGGGCTTTTCCAGGCCCGTCGGGTCGCCATCGCCATCGTCGCAATGATCGCGCGTTTCTGGCTGTTGTCGCTGGCGCGCAAGGAGCTTCCGCTGGGCACGGCCTGCACGATCCGGGCCGGTATCGGCGCGGTCGTCGCCTTCATTCTCGGGATCATGGTGCTGGTAGAAGCAGAAACGCCTATGCGTATTGCATCCGGGCTGCTCATCCTTGCCGGGATTGTCGGGTTGCGGCTCGCATCCAAGCAGGGCGGAGGTGCGCTAGGGCAGGTTGCGCAGCACGTACTCGATTTTCGAGCCCTGCGCATCGAACGCTGTCTTCACCCAGAGGCCCTGTGCATCGTACCAGAAGCTTGCGTCGAGTTCGGAGTCCACGTCGTAGCGCCGGGCCTCGATCATGCGGCCGCCTGCCTTGATCTTCTCGATGCCGCGATCGGTAACAGTCATGGGTAGCTTCTCCCCTGTCTCGGTCGAGAAGAGGAAGCCCTGCCGCATCTGGTCCTCGTTCCAGTGCGTCGACGGGATGACAGGTGATTTCAGGAGCCCGCTGAACTTCTCGCCCTTCACGTTGAAGCCGCCCGCGACGGCTTCAACCGAGAGCGTCTTCCATTTACCGCCCGTCTTGGTGCGCGAGCCGATCCAGATGAGGCGGTCGCTGGTGTACTTCTCGGTCACATCATGAAGATGCTCAAACAGCGTGATAGGACCCAGGGTGACCCGGAGCTCCACGTCGGTGTCGACGGTCAGCGTGTCACCTTCCCGGTCGAAGGTGAGCGTATGGGTGCCGAATTTTCCGCCATCCCGCAGCACGTCAAATTCGAGGCGTGAGCCGTCCGAAGGCGCCCAAGGGGAGGCGTGTGCCTGGGCAGGTGTCATGGCCAGAGCCAGCAAAAGAGCGATCAATCTCATGGCGGAGCCTCTTGGACCATTATGCTACGCGCCCAGGCCTGTACCGGATCAGGGAGACACTGTTGATCCATGGTCGCAATCTCCCTAGGTGATAGGGCATTCCGGAACGGCCGGGACCCTTGAGGGGCTTGCGATGCGGACGTACGCCAATGTGGTCGAGGCCATCGGCCGGACCCCCCTGATCAAGCTCCGCCGCGCCTCGGAAGTGAGCGGCGCGAACATCTATGGCAAGGCCGAGTTCCTGAACCCCGGCCAGTCGGTCAAGGACCGCGCTGCGCTCGGCATGATCCGGGACGCTGAAAAATCCGGGCGTCTCCAGCCAGGCGGCGTGGTTGTCGAGGGAAGCGCGGGGAACACCGGCATCGGTCTGGCCGTGGTCGGCAATGCACTCGGCTATCGTACCGTGATCGTGATGCCGCGCACCCAGAGCCAGGAAAAGAAGGACGCCGTTCGCTCGCTTGGCGCCAGGCTGGTGGAGGTTGACGCCGTCCCTTACGCGAATCCGAACCACTACGTGAAATACTCCCAGCGACTTGCAGAAGAGATGGCAAGGACCGAACCGAAGGGCGCGATCTGGGCAAACCAGTTCGATAACGTCGCGAACCGGAACGCGCACTATGAAACGACTGGACCGGAAATCTGGGAGCAGACCGCGGGTAAGGTCGACGGCTTCATCTGTGCGGTTGGTTCAGGCGGGACGCTGGGCGGCGTCTCCATGGCGCTCAAGGAACGCAACAGGAAGGTCCAGATCGGCCTGTCCGATCCAGGCGGGGCCTCCCTCTTCTCCTACTACAAGGCAGGTGAGCTCAAGGCCGAAGGGACATCGATAACCGAGGGGATCGGCCAGTCGCGGATCACGGCCAACCTGCAGGGGGTCGAAATTGATGACGCCTGGCGGATCGAGGATGCCGATGCACTGCGCATCATCTTCGCCCTGACGCGAGAGGAAGGCATGTGCCTGGGAGGCTCCTCGGGCATCAATATCGCCGGGGCGATGGCTCTGGCCAGGAAGCTGGGACCAGGATCAACAGTGGTGACGATCCTGTGCGATTACGGCAACCGCTATCTCTCGAAGCTCTACAACGGAGCCTTTCTCAAGGAGAAAGGCCTGCCGGTTCCGGACTGGTATGACGGCTGAGACCTAACCGAGCACGCCGGCGAGGATGTAATAGACGCCAGCCCAGAACGACCCGCAGAACATCGCGACGCCTAACGAGACCTTCCAGGCCGCCCATTTCGGTTCATCAATATCTGTCCAGGGGTCCTCGCCAAACTCCCGATTGAGAGGTTCGCGCAGGCGAACGTCTTCAATCTCGGTGCCGCGATTGACAGGCGTCGTCCAACCTCTGCGGGTCGTGACCGAACTGTCTGCGGACGGAATTGCGGGTGCGTGGTTCATTTCACTCTTCAAGCCTGGAAAGTGAGCATCGCTTCTACCCCTTAACAATCCTTGAAACGCACCTCCGGCATCTGATTGAAATAATGGGAAATTCAGGCGAAAGCCGTCATCCAGGCCAGTGGTGGCAAGCTCAGTGCGACGGCTCATCGTGCGCGAACCGGGTTCCCGTCGCTCAAAAGCTAGTACGCTTGAGGGAAAACCGGACGGCAAACGGGCCTAATATGCACCCAGTCCGAACAGGACGACGGGGACCGCCATGAACAGGATCTTGATGTCCTGCCAGATCGACCAGGTCTTCACATACTGGACGTCGTAGGCAACGCGCTGCGCATAGGTGAGCGTGTTGCGGCCCCTCACCTGCCACAGGCCAAGAACGCCCGGGCGCATTGCGGTGTAGAAGGGATAATCAGCGCCATAGCGATGAATTTCCCCAGGGGTTACAGGACGCGGCCCAATCACCGACATCTCGCCCCTGAGGATATTGAGAATCTGGGGAAGCTCATCAAGGCTGCTTTTACGCAGGAAACGACCGATAACGGTGATGCGCGGATCACACCGCAGCTTCTGGTATTTCGCCCATTCAGCTTCCGCCAGAGGGTCGGCCGCCAGCATCTGCTCAAGCCGCACCGCCGCATCCACCCGCATCGTGCGAAATTTGTAGACGGTGAAGGTCCGACCGTCCCGTCCGACGCGCAGCTGGGAAAACAGAGCCGGACCGGGATCGAAAATCTTCAGCAGGGCGTAAATCGTCAGGAACACGGGGGCCGACAGTGCGAGCACGGCCAGGGCAAGCACCAGGTCCATCCCGCGCTTCCGCAAGCTGGTTCTAGCGAGGAAAGTCTCGCCTGCAGGAGGCGTTCCGGCCCAAGTGACAAGCCGTTCGGCTTCTACACCGCTGCCATTCTTCATGAACACACCCTCTCCCCATCACAGGAGGCGGCCTTCCATTCGCAATTCCCGTACCAAATCTCATTTATCCGGATCAACCTTCGGCCCCCCTCACAGGCGTCGACCGATCGGTGACACACGTGTTCCTCACGCCTTGATCATCCCCCGGAAGGAGATCAGCCCGGCAAAACTTCGCGAAACAACCGAAGTAAGGGACATCGCGCTTTTAAGCATCTCTACTGCAACGCACACAACGCCGTTCGCCCAGGAGGCGAATTGAGAATAAGCCGCCTTTTGATGACGTTTCTTGCATCCGGATAGCTTCTTTTTGTCATGGATTGCGAGCTATTTTGTTGCACTGCACAGGATTGCGGATCAGGCAATTCCCCGCCAGGAACGTGGTAAATCGCCGGGCTGGTTCCCCATGCTGCGTGCTGACCAAAACTCTTGCCAGCCTTGCCCCCGAGGTCCGCTCCAGCTTAGGTGGGTCATCTCAAGGTTCACAGCTCGCGGATAATCATGGTCGCCCGTTTCACGCCGGAGAAGCCGATCGTCTCCGCAGATTGGCTGAGATCGCGCATCAACGCACCGGACGTCCGTGTCCTCGATTGCACCTACTTCATGCCAGGCTCACCGCAGTCCGGCAGACAGGCGTATACTGCCAGTCATATCCCGGGCGCGCGCTTCTTCGACATCGACGATATCGCCGACACGGATACAGCCCTGCCGCACATGCTGCCGGCGCCCGAGAAGTTCGCCTCCCGCGTGCGCAACCTCGGTCTGGGAGATGGCCACCGGGTGATCTGTTACGACCAGAACGGCTTCATGGCGTCAGCACGTGTCTGGTGGATGTTCCGGTCGATGGGTCATGGTGATGTCGCTGTCCTCGATGGAGGCTTCGAGGCGTGGAGGGCCGCTGGCGGGGCTGTTGAGGACCTCCCTCCCTACCTCAAGGCAGATCGTCATTTTACGGTCCGGCCGCGCCATGATCTGGTCCGCGATCTTGACGCAATGAAACGTGTCCTGATCAGCAGGGACGCACAGATCGTTGATGCACGCTCGACGGCCCGTTTCCGGGGCGAAGCCCCCGAACCCCGGCCCGGCCTCAGGAGCGGACACATTCCCGGCTCGCTCAGCCTGCCCTACAGCGAGGTTATCGGGCCGGATGGCAGGCTCAAGAACGACAAGGAGCTGGTGGATGTTTTCAGCCAGGCAGGCATCGATCTTTCGCGGCCGGTGATAAACACCTGCGGATCGGGAGTTACGGCGGCCATTCTGGCTCTGGCCGAGTCCGTCGCCGGTAAAGACGATGCCTCCGTTTATGACGGATCATGGTCCCAGTGGGGGGCAGACGGATCAGACCTTCCTCTGGAGAGGCCCTGACCAGATGGTATCGGGCCCGCACGGGGAAAAGAACGGCAAGAAAGAAGGCGGCGGCCTCGCAACCCGTCTCAGCCACGCAGGACGCGACCGCAACCTGACCCTTGGCGGGGTCAACCCTGTGGTGCAGCGCGCCTCGACAGTGCTGGTGGAGAGAGCTGCCGGCCTTTTTGAGGCAGGGGCCTGGACCTACGGCCGGCACGGTACGGCGACGCACGAGGCGCTTAAGCAGGCCCTGTGCGAGGCCGAGGGCTCCGCCTTCTGCGTGCTTGCCCCGTCAGGCCTGATGGCATGCACCGCTCCTCTCCTCGCCTTCGCCGAGCCCGGCGGACATATTCTGGTCGGGGATAATGTCTACGGCCCGACGCGGCGTTTCGTCGACCGCGTCCTTGGCCGTCTCGGTGTCGAGGTTACTTACTTTGAACCTGGGATCGGCGGAGGCATAGCCGATCTGATACGGTCATCGACGAGGCTGCTTTTTGCTGAGAGCCCGGGATCGCTTACCTTTGAGATCGCCGATGCGCCGGCGATGAGCCGCGCTGCCCGGGCCGCTGGCGTGATCAGCATCATGGACAACACATGGAGCGCGGGCCTGTTCTACAGGCCCCTCGGGCTGGGCTTCGACATGTCCGTCCAGGCCAACACGAAGTACATAAGTGGCGGGGCCGACATTCTGAGCGGCGCAGTGCACACGGACGATGAAACCATCTTCACCCGCCTCAGGGATTTCATGGCCGATATGGGCTCGAACGTCAGCGCCGATGACGCTTATGCAGTGCTGCGGGGCGTGAGGTCCCTGCCTGTCAGAATGAGCCATCATCAGACCGCAGCACTTCAGGTGGCTCAATGGCTGAGCGAGCATCCCGCAATTGACAAGGTCCTTCATCCGGGCCTGCCCGACATGCCAGGTCACGCGCTCTGGAGGCGGGACTTTACGGGAGCCTCGGGGCTTTTCGGGTTCGTCCTGAAATCATGCCCACCAGCGCGGGTTCATCGCTTCCTTGATGGCCTGCGGATTTTCGGGCTGGGCTTTTCCTATGGCGGCTTCGAGAGCCTGGCGATAAACTGCGATCCGCAGCTCAGGCGCACGGCAGGCGGCTCCGCACTGGCAGGCCCGCTCATACGTCTTTCGATTGGCCTCGAGGACCCCGAAGATCTCATCGGGGACCTGGCTCAGGCCCTGGAAAGCACGCAAGAATAAAGCGACCCGAAACAAACGGGCTCACATACTTCCCCGCCTTCCCGCGGCCTTAAACAGCTGCTCCACCCGAATGCCCGATGAGGTCACGCCTCGGCGTTTAGCCACCCCATGAACGCCCCCAGCAGGCGCAGCTGGCCGGCACGATCCTGAGCAGGATCCGGGATACGCCTAGGGGAAGAACCTGATGCCGGCGGTCAGCACATTAACGTCGTTTTCCAGGCCAGCGTCTGCGCCGTTCGATTCGAGTGAGCGCGAGAACATCCGAAGTTCGACGTGCATGTTCCGATTCAGTTTAAACGCGCCGCCGGCGATGATGGTAAAGGCATCGTCTTCGCGGTCAATCACAGAGCCCTGGTAATCATCTGCGTCCCGCCGGACCTCGCCGAAGAGGGTGACATTACGGAACAGCTCATGGTCTGCTCTGAGCCCCAAAGTTGTGTTGATGGCGCTCGCCGCTATGCCCAGGCCCGGATCGATCACGCCCCGGTTCAAGATCAGCGTCAGCGTCGTCAGATCACTGGGGAACCACTGGAGGCGGCCGCGCACATTCAGCCCTTCCACGTCCCCATAAACCGGATTATCGCGATCCGACTTGAAGTTACCGACAGCTATTTCCCCTCGGAACGGCGCGGTCAGCTCGAAGTTCACGCCCGCATCAAGCAGGGTCTGTGAACCATCGCGGTCGCTGTTGGAAAACTCGTCCGCGGACTGGCGAGCCTGAAGGAAGAAAGCGATATCTGGCGAGACGGCGTAGGACAGACGCGCATTGACATAAGCCTCATCGCGGTCCCGGAAATCCTGAACCTTCTGGTCGAAGTTTTCGCGCCTGTATCCGACAGATCCTTCCACGAGGATCCTGTCATTTCGGAACTGCGCCTGGGCAAACATAGAGGAATAGTCATAAGCTGGCGGCGTGAACGCGCCTGCGGCAGCGGCTGTATAGCGCTCCTCCGTAACATGTCCGATGTCTCCGCCGAGGGATATCTTGACATCACGAGACATATCAATCCGGCCGTTGAGAAAGGCATTATAGTCCGTGGCGCTTTCTTCTGTGAAATCCACATATTGACGGTGATTGACCGAGCCGCCGAGTGACAGGGCGTGAACGGCCCAGTCCGAACGCGCCTCAACGCGCGGCATGATGCGGACGATCGCGTCGCCTTCCTTATTGCCGCTGACTGCAAGAACGTTGTCATTGGCCTCCGCTGACAGCCCAAGACTGCTCGTGATCAGAAAGGCACCCGACTGTATCGGCTTGGGGTCATAATCAGGCTGCGCGCGGGTCGTTGCGTCGGTGTAGCGTCCCCGCTGGAAAGGATTATCCTGCGCCAGTG
>JBMOGP010000030.1:0-12018 GCA_049318285.1 Hyphomonadaceae bacterium | reverse complement strand
CGGCGGGCTTCATGTCCGTGATGCTGACGCCCGGCATGCGCGCCGTGTCGATCGAGATCAAGACCGAGACAGCGGCGGGCGGCTTCATCCAGCCCAACGACCGCGTCGATGTGATCCTTACCCGCGAGATCGAGAACGCCAACACCCAGCTCAATCCGATGGCCGGCGTCCGCTCCGACCTTATCCTCGCGAACATCCGCGTGCTGGCGATCGACCATGTGTATGGCGCGCCGTCGGTCGAGGGCGGCGGCGAAGAAGTCAGAACCGGGCAGGGCGCTGTCCTTGTCGGCACGCGCGCAACGCTGGAGCTCTCCGAGCGTGATGCAACGCTGGTGAACGCGGCCCGCAAGGCGGGCGATATCTCGCTGACGCTGCGCTCCATCGCCGACCTGTCGGCGCCGCAGGGCGCGACAGGCGCCGGCAAGGCCTATCGTGATGGCGTCTCCCAGGACGCCGAGGGCGTACGCATCTATCGCTATGGCACCGAAACCGTGTCCTCGGCGACCGCAGGTTGAGGTTCCCCATGTCAGCCAGCCGCAACTTCGTCCTTGCAAGCCTGGCGGCCGTTCTCGCCCTCACAGGCACATCATTCGCTCAGCCCCCCGGCGATCTCGCCGGCCAGCAGCGCCTGGCGACCCAGCAACCGGCGCAGCGGATGACGATGCCCGAAGCGACGGCTCCGGAATCGACCGAGACGCTGACGCTCACCGTCAACAAGAGTTACATGATCGAGTTCGATGTCGACATCGACGACGTCATCATAGCCAACGAGAAGATCGCCAATATCGTCGCGCGCGACCGCCGTCGCGTGGCGGTGCAGGGCGTGTCGCCGGGCGAGAGCAATATCGTGTTTCTTGACCGCACAGGCCGTCGCATCAAGACGCTGGAAATCTCGGTGACGGATGGCGTGGCGGGCATGGATCAGCTACGCGGCCTGATCAAGCGCCACGTGCCGGGCTCCAAGGTACAGGTCGAGTCGGTGAATGGCCGCGTGATCCTCGCCGGATCGGTCCCGAACCTCGCGGGCGCAGACCGCGTCATGCAACTTGCGCGCGCCTACGCCAAGGACGACGCCAGCGTCCTCAACATGATGGCGATCAACGGTAAGGACCAGGTGACGCTGAAAGTGCGCGTCGTCGAGATGCAGCGTTCCGTCATCAAGCAGATGGGCATCAACCTGACGGGTTCGATCGGCTTTGGCCAGATCACGGGTTCGGCCTTCGACAACACGGTGTCGATCGGTGCCTCGAACGCCTTCCCGATTGCGGGTACGGCGCTGGGCGGCCTTGTCGCCAATCTTGGCTTCAAGAACTCCGTCAACGGCATGCCGCAGAGCACGGTTGGCGCGAAGGTCAATGCGCTCGAACGCGTGGGCCTCGTACGGACGCTGGCTGAGCCGAACCTTGCGGCGATCTCGGGTGAGGCGGGCAAGTTCCTTGTCGGCGGCGAATTCCCGGTGCCGGTGGCGCAGGACGACGGCAAGATTTCGATCGAGTTCAAGCCCTATGGTGTGGGCCTTGGCTATACGCCAGTGGTGATGTCGGAGGGCCGGATCTCGCTGCAGCTGTCGGTCGAGGTGTCGGAAATCTCGACGCAGGGCGGCTTCCAGTCGGCTTCGGGCGTGGTGATCGATCCCACGACCGGCCAGCCGATCGCGGCGCAGTCGATCACGATCCCGGCGTTGAAAGTACGGCGCGCCGAAACCACGGTGGAGATACCCTCCGGCGGCAGCCTCGTGATCGCAGGCCTGATCCAGGAATCGACCAAGCAGAATCTTGACAGCGTTCCGGGCATGAAGGACGTGCCGGTGCTGGGCACATTGTTCCGCAGCCGCGACTTCCAGAATGACGAGACCGAACTGGTCGTGATCGTGACGCCGTATCTCGTCGATCCGACAGACCCACAGGGCTTCCGTGATCCGGACCGTGGTTATGTGCCGGCGACCGACGCGCGCGCCCTTCTGTTCGGCAAGCTCAATGACGTCTACGCCGCACCGGGTTCGGCTGCGGCACGCTCGCCTGCGCCGTCCGGCGCCAGCGGCTTCATCATCGACTGAGGAATGGCAGAGATGGCAAAGCACTTTCATGTTGCACTCGCCAGCTTGCCCCTGATTGCGCTGGGCGGCTGCATGCAGACGCAGGAGCAGATCGCCTGGTCGAACCGCATGCAGACGCAGATCGTGGCGCAGGAGACGACGGCGGAACTCAAGATCGGCACGGTTGTGGCGGGCGAAAAGCTCGGCCTGCGCGAGCGCGACGCCGTCAGGGGTTTTGCGATGGCCTATCAGCAGGAAGGCCATGGCGCGGTCATTATCTCGCGGCCCTCCAACGGTCCGGACGACATCTCCGCGATGCGCGCTGCCGCCGATGCGCGCGCCATGATGCTGGCCGAGGGTGTGGACCAGAGCATGATCGCCGAAGGTACATATGACGGCGCCGGCGCGCGATTGGCGCCGCTGATCATCAGCTATCGTACCTACGACGCGGTCGTACCGAACTGCCCCGACATCTCGCACTGGGACTTCACAGACACATCATCGAACGCTGCGCTGCCATCGCTTGGCTGTGCGGTGGCGGTGAACCTCGCAGCGATGATCGCCAATCCATCTGACCTCGTTGGCGACCAGCCGTCCGATCCGGCTGACATCGCACGCCGCGGCATCATGTTCAGCAAGTATCGCCAGGGCGTACGGACGTCGTCCGAACGCAACAATGACGCCAGCGGCGCCATCAGCATGGTCGTCGAGTAGGGGCAGCGGGCATGAGCGGACCTCGGGACAAGCATGACGAAGGCGATCTGGACGAACTCGTCCACGATTTCGATCTCGACATGGATGCGCCACTTGGCGCGTACTTCGCTGCGGCGCAGCCGCCGGTCGACGATCTTCCGCCGATTACAATGCATGAGGCCGAGCCGGTCGCGGACGATGTCGCGGGGCAGGGCCTTGGCTATGACTACGCTTTCGGCGCGGGCCATGACGGTGGTGATCGCACGATTCCGCGGATTGTTGTGCACGCCTTCTGCAATCGCACCTCGTCGTTGAGCCTGATGCGGACGATCATGCAGGATCGCCGCATGAAGAATGTCACCATGGAGGTCCATGCGGGCGGCGTTGCGGCTGCGACCCAGTACTATGTCAACGAAACCACGCCGAACCTGCTGGTCATCGAAGGGGCCGGCGATCCGCGCCAGCTGCTGGCCGACCTCGATTCGCTTGCCGAGCACTGCGACGAGAACATTCGCGTCGTCGTGCTGGGACAGACCAACGACATCCGGCTCTATCGCGAGCTGATGCGCCGTGGCGTTTCCGAGTATCTCGTGGCGCCCATCGAGCCGGTGCAGATGATACGCTCGATCGCGACACTGTTTGCCGATCCCGAAGCCCCGTTCACCGGCAAGTCTGTGGCTGTGACGGGCGTCAAGGGCGGCGTCGGCGCATCGACCATCGCTCACAACCTTGCCTGGGCGCTGTCGGAGCGCTGCAAGGTCAATGCGACGCTTGTCGACCTTGATCTGAACTTCGGAACCACGGGCCTCGATTTCAACCAGGACACGGCGGCGACGATTGCCGACGCCCTGATGTCACCCGACCGCTTCGACGACAACGTCATGGGTCGCCTGATCACCAAGGCGACGGATCGTCTCTCGCTGTTTACGGCGCCGGCAACGCTGGACCGGACCTACAACCTCGACCCGGAAACCTATGTGCGGGTGCTCGAACAGGTGCGTCGATCGGTGCCGTTCATGGTGCTCGACCTGCCGCATATCTGGAGTGACTGGTTCAAGTCGACCGTCATTTCGGCGGATGAGCTGATCGTTGTTGCTGGACCCGATCTCGCCTCGCTGCGCAACGGGAAGAACCTGATCGACTTCCTCAAGGCTGCGCGGCCGAACGATAGCCCGCCAAAGCTGGTGCTCAACATGGTGGGGCTGCCTAAGCGGCCGGAGATTCCGCCGAAGGATTTCGGCCAGGCGATCGGCATCGAACCGTCGCAGATCATTCCTTTCGACGCGCAACTGTTCGGTACCGCCGCCAACAACGGGCAGATGATCTTCGACGTGGCGCCGGAATCGAAAGTCGCACAGAGCCTCGACCTGCTCGCAGCTCAACTGACCGGCAAGGAAGTCCAGACGACGAAACCGTCGCTGTTCAAGAAACTGCTTCGGAAGTAAGGGGCCCAGATGTTCGGCAAACGAGGGACAACAGGCGGCCCCGGAATGCCGCCGTCGGCGGTATCGGAAGGCGCCGCACGTCCCGTGGCGCCACCGCCAGTTGCCAAGCTGCCAGCTTTGCAACTCGCCGACGACACACCTCCACCGCCCCCTCCCAAGTCCGCACCGCCGCCGCCCAAGCCCTCAACGCCCCCGATGGCCTCGAGCAAGCCCACAAACAAGTCCGCGCCGCCGCCTCCGCCGAAAGAGAAGGTAGCAGCGATCGACAACCGGTCGGACGAATACTACCGGACCAAGACGGAAGTCTTCAACGCGCTGATCGACACGATTGACCTATCTCAGCTGGCGCAGCTCGATCAGGAAAGCGCGCGCGAAGAGATCCGGGACATCGTGATCGAGATCGTCTCGATCAAGAACGTGGTGATGAGCATCGCCGAGCAGGAAACCCTGCTAGAGGACATCTGCAACGACGTTCTCGGTTACGGTCCGCTCGAGCCCCTGCTGGCGCGTGACGACATCGCAGACATTATGGTCAATGGTGCCGGCACGACCTACATCGAGGTCGCCGGCAAGATCCAGCGCACCAACATCCGCTTCCGCGACAACGCGCAGCTGATGAACATCTGCCAGCGCATCGTGAGCCAGGTCGGCCGCCGCGTGGACGAAAGCTCCCCGATCTGCGACGCGCGCCTTGCAGATGGCTCGCGCGTGAACGTGATTGCGCCGCCGCTGGCCATCGACGGCCCCACGCTAACCATCCGGAAATTCAAGAAGGACAAGCTGAAGATCCAGGACCTCGTGAACTTTGGCTCCATTTCGGAACCAGGGGCAGAGCTCCTGCGCATCATCGGCGCCTGTCGATGCAATACGCTGATCTCTGGCGGTACAGGTTCGGGCAAGACGACGCTTCTGAACACGCTGACGGCGTTCATTGCGCCTGGCGAACGCGTGATTACCTGCGAGGACGCTGCAGAACTGCAATTGCAGCAGCCCCACGTGGTGCGTCTCGAGACGCGTCCGCCCAACCTTGAGGGGCAGGGCCGCGTATCGATGACCGATCTTGTCAGGAACTGTCTACGTATGCGCCCGGACCGGATCATCGTGGGCGAGGTGCGCGGACCTGAAGCGTTCGACCTTCTGCAGGCAATGAACACGGGCCATGACGGATCGATGGGCACGCTCCACGCCAACACGCCGCGTGAAGGGCTCTCGCGTCTGGAATCGATGATCACGATGGGCGGCTTTACGCTTCCGCAGCGGACGATCCGCGAGATGATCGTCGGATCGATCGACATCGTGATCCAGGCCTCCCGCCTGCGCGATGGCACACGGAAGATCGTATCGATCACCGAGGTCATGGGGCTCGAGGGCGACGTGATCGTGACGCAGGATCTGATGCGTTACGAGATCGACGGCGAGGACAAGGACGGCAAGTTGAAGGGTACGCACCGCGGCACGGGCATTGGCCGTCCGCGCTTCTGGGAGCGCGCCAAGTACTTCAACATGGAAGGTGATCTCGCCCGCGCGCTGGACGCGCTGGAGGAGGGTAGCAAATGACGCCTGAACTGATGACCTATGCGATCGCGGGGCTGGCGTTCGTCGCGATCACTGCGCTCGGCTTCGCGTTTGCGGGCGGCGGCGGCGGCGGCCGTGGTAAGCAGTCCAAGCGTGTCAGATCGATCAGTGAAGGCGTTCGTGGCTCAAAGGGCGACACGGCGCTGGCAGCGCGGCGCAAACAGATGGAAAGCGCCACCAAGGCGCTGCGTGACCGCGAGGAAGCGACCCGCAAGAGCCGCGCGGCCGGCCGCTCGATCAAGGACAAGATCAAGCAGTCCGGCCTCAAGATCACCGTGCCGATGTTCTGGATCTTCTCGGCCGTGTCGACGGTCGCGGTCGGCGGCCTGATGTATTTCTGGGCCGGGTTCAACGAATGGCCGATGGTGTTGGTACCCATCGGGATGGCCTTCGCCGTAGGTTTCGGCCTGCCGCGCTGGGTATTGGGCGTGGCGATCTCCAACCGCCAGAAAAAGTTCATCAGCCAGTTCGCGGACGCGATCGATGTCATCGTCCGTGGCGTGAAGTCGGGTCTGCCGCTGCACGAATGCCTGCGGATGATTGCGCGCGAGAGTTCGCAGCCGCTGGCCGGCGAGTTCCAGGCGGTCGTCGATTCAATCGCCATGGGCGTGCCGCTGGATCAGGCGTTGCAGAAAATGTATC
Source organism: Hyphomonadaceae bacterium (assembly GCA_049318285.1). GTDB lineage: Bacteria > Pseudomonadota > Alphaproteobacteria > Caulobacterales > Hyphomonadaceae > UBA7672. The sequence goes on along the minus strand of JBMOGP010000030.1, from coordinate 5,628 downwards.
TGCGGACGCCTACTCAGGAAGTGAATTTCTTCAACATCGTTCTGATCATTCAGCAGAAGGCGGGCGGCAACCTGTCCGAAGCGCTTGGCAACCTTTCGAACGTGCTGCGTTCTCGCAAGCTTCTGCGCGAGAAGATCAAGGCGCTGTCATCTGAAGCGAAGGCATCAGCGATGATCATCGGCTCGCTGCCGATCATCGTCATGTTCCTCGTCTACACGACAACGCCCGCCTACATCATGTCGTTGTTCACGACCGATCTCGGGCACCTGCTGTTGCTGATCGCCGCCGCCCTGATGGGCACGGGCATCTACATCATGCGGTCCATGATCAATTTCAACTTCTGACGTCGGGACCCCGGCATTCGCCGGGGAGAGCGGAGCGACGATGGGCAACATAGACTGGGTCCAGTTTCTCACCGACCCCGTCACGCTGGCGTCAGTGCTGGCGTGCGTGGCGACGTTCGCCACCGTGCTCACGCTTGCCGGACCAGCCTTCGACAACGGCAAGCTGACGAACCGCCTGAAGTCGGTGTCGAACCGCCGCGAGGAGCTGCGCAAGAAGAGCCGCGCCGCGCTGGATGGCGAGAAGAAGTCGATCCGCGTGCAGGACAACAGCATGACGAAGAGGTTCGTCGACAGGCTGGACCTTGCCAAGATGCTCGAAGATCCGGGCGTCCAGAAGAAGCTGATCCAGGCGGGCCTGCGCGGCCCGAAGCCGATCTCGATCTTCTATCTCTGCCGCTTCGCCCTGCCGATGGTATTTGGCCTCGGTGCGCTGATCTACATCTGGTTCATCAACGACCATGACCTCAGCTTCAACATGAAGATTGGCGCTGTGGTGGTTGGCTTCGCAGCCGGCTTTTATGGCCCGAACCTTTTCGTCGAGAATCTCATCACGAAGCGCCGCGCGTCGATCATGCGCGCCTTTCCCGACTCGCTGGACATGATGCTGATCTGCGTCGAGTCCGGCATGTCCATCGAACAGGCTTTTGCACGGGTGGGCGAGGAAATCGGGTCAGCGTCGGTGGAGCTGGCGGAGGAACTGGCGCAGACGACGGCGGAGCTGAGCTACCTGCAGGATCGCCGTCAGGCCTACTACAATCTCGCCGAGCGTACGAACCACCAAGGCGTCAAGGGTGTTGCCATGGCGCTGGTGCAGGCTGAGAAGTACGGGACCCCGATGGGCGCCGCGCTGCGCGTTATGGCGAAGGAGAACCGCGAGATGCGGGTTGCCGAAGCCGAGAAGAAGGCAGCAGCGCTGCCGGCGAAGCTGACGGTGCCCATGATCGTGTTCTTCCTGCCCGTGCTGTTCCTTGTCATCCTCGGACCAGCCTACATCAAGATCGATGCGATGGGCCTGGGCAAGACGAAGAGCGGCGCGACCGTGGAAGTTGGAGCGAGCAAATAGGCCCGGGATCAGCTTCTCGGCTTGTAGGCGATCAGGACGTTACCGGGTGTCTGGCCGAATGATCCGTAGCCTGAATTGACGAACAGCATGCCTGCGCCTGCCGAGAGGCCATGCGCGTCGATCGATCCGCCCTTGCCGGTGACGTCCTTGTTCAGCGTTGTCTTCGGGCCGACGGTGTCGATTCGATTGATCAGGCGGCCACTGGCGCCATCGAGGATGATCACTTCGCCGCCGAGGGTTGCGCCAACCAGTGCGCCATCGATGACGAGTGGCGCCGCGGAGAAGCCGTACTTCGTTGTGCAGGCCGTAACTTCAGTGGCGCGTGAGCCCGTGCAGTTGGGTTGCGCGGCGTAGGACCACGCCGGGCGGCCGGTGGCGACATCGAAGGCATAGACGCCGGCTTTCGATACGAATTTCGGATCGGGCGAGATGATCGGGTCATTGATCGGGATGTAGACCTTGCCCGCGTCCGCCGTGATGCCCCAGTGTACGCCGCCAAGCGCTGTACCTTCGCCTATGCGGTGGCTCCAGAGCACCTTGCCCGTGTTCGCATCCAGCGCCCAGGCGTGGCCGGATTTCTGGCCAGCAAGGACAACATCCTTGCCATCCACCGCGGCGATCACTGCGCCAGCGCCGAAATCGTAGTCGCGACCGTCGCCGCCGAAGAGGACGGGGCAGTTAGGTCCGTTCTGGCCGGTGCCGACATCACACGACATGTTCCAGACGTCCGCGGCCATCGCCTGATATTGCCAGGAGACTTTGCCGGTGTCGGCGTTGAGAGCGATGATGGCGTCTGACGTGTCGGTCGCCGGGTGGGAGGTGTTCTCGCCGGTGGTGACGATGATGTTGTTGCGTTTGGCGTCGTAGACGGGGACTGACCAGATGGGCGCGCCGGAGGGGCCTTTCTGTTTGACGCCGAGCGAGTTGACCTGGCCGTTGTAGGTCGGCTCCGGCATGGTGTGGTATTCCCATGCATGACTTCCGTCCGCGGCGTTGAGGGCGACGACCGAGCCGTGGCCTGAGCAGCATTCCGAGCGCGGGTTCATGGCCGAAGCGACGCCGGAGGCAGAAAGCGGGACAATGATCTTGTCCTTCGCGAAGATGACGCCTCCACGAATCTGGCCGCCGGAGCCGTTGACCGGCTGGCCGCTGGCTTTCCAGACGAGCGCGCCGCTCGCTGCGTCAACGACATGGATGTCGCGGCCGACGGAGAGCGCCACGACGCGCTGGCCGCCGATGTTGCCGATGGCGGGGGTGTTGCGCGAGGAGGCGGAGTAGGACCACTTCACGCAGCCTGTGCTGGCATCGATGGCGAGTAGCTTCTGACCGCCTGTTGCGTAGACAGTGCCGTCGCTGAGGGCGGATGCGCCGGTGCCGCCGCCCTGGCCCGGGAAGGCGATCGACCAGGCGATTTCCATGTTGGCGAGTTGCGCCTTGCTGAGGCCGGCCTCCGAGGCGGAGAGGCTGCGGCTCAGGTCGCTGTCGATGCCGAAGCCGGCGTTGACGATGGTGGCGGTGGGGCTGACGGCGCGCTTGTCGGGGGCGCACAGGAGGGCGTCGCTCCAGGTTGCGGCGGCGGCAGCCTGACCGGCGGTGAGCCAGGTGACGAGGTCAGCCTTTTCCCTGTCGTTCAGCGAGGCGGCCAGGGGCGCCATGATGCCGCCGGGTGCCATCACTTCGCGCAGGCGGGCCGGGGCGAGCGTGCGCATCGCGGCGAGCGTGGCGGCGCGGGTCGTGCCCGGATTGTCGTGGCAGACGGCGCAGGCTTTCTGGTAGACGCCGGCGCCGGGATGGTCAGCCGAGACCTGGCCGATGGCTGCAGGGCTCAGGACTGGCGTTGCGAGCGCGGCGATGGCAAGGAGGCCGCCTCCGGCGCTGAGCGTAAGTATTGCCGCTTGCAGGGATCTGCGCAGGTTCATGGTCGTCCTCCCGGGCAGGCTCGCCAGCCTGCTTTCCGCTGGCGCAAACTCGCCGCAGTTGGCCGGGAATTCAACTGCTCAATGCGTCGCGATGGGGTCGCTAGCTGCGCCACCGGAGCATGCGCGGATCTATCGGGTTGACGAACGGGCGGCCTTCCGAGCGGGACGCAGCCCATTCCTTCTTGAGGATGCGGTACCATTTGGCCTGGACGTCGATGTCGTCGATCCAGAGCATGTTCTGCTGGTAGGCCATGCCCTTGTTCTGCAGGTTCACCATGTGCCCGTCCTGGCCGAGGAATTTCCGGGCGGCGGGGATGAGGATGGGCAGGGCGAGGTCGAGGAAGGGCGCATTCTGCCAGAAGGTGATCTGGGTAATGCGGGTCTTCTTCAGCGTCACTGGCGTGAGGCAGGTGAGGGTGAAGATGCGACGCTTCTCGGCCTCGACGATCTCCCACCGGAAACCGGGGATCTGGAAGACGATCTCGGTGGTGACCTTGTCGCCCATCAGCATCTTGTAGGCGAGCGAGTTGCCAGACGGCTTGTGGCGCGCGAGGGCCCAGCCGCGCGTGGCGGGAATGAAAGGCTTTTCCTTCAGGCGCAGGCCGGTGCTGGGCGGGCGCCACCACCATTGATTGTGCACGAACGGCACGTGTGCCGGGTCCATCAGGCCGACGACCGCGTCGTCCATGTGGGCGTTGAACATCTCGGCGACAACGAATTTCGGGCGAAGGCCGGGCGCGATGTCGAATGCCGGCAGTGGCGTGTCAGGCTGTTCGTCGGCCCGCGGGTTGTCTGCAACGTAGACGAAGATCATGCCGTTGATCTCGTGCACCGGATAGCGGCGCACGCGCACGCGCTCGGTGGCGAAGTCTTCGGGCTTGGGCAGCGACGGCATCAGCTTGCACTGGCCGTCCGTGCCGAAGCGCCAGCCGTGGTAGGGGCACTGGATGGTCGGCTCGCCATTGGTGTCGATCTGCTGCCCGGCCGAGAGCGGGACGAGGCGGTGCGGGCAAACGTCGCGCAGCGCGAAGGCCTCGCCTTTTGCTGTGCGCGCGAGGAGGACGGGCTGGCCGAGGATGATGCGGCGGAAGTGCTGGCCCGGTTCAAGCGATTTGGAGACGCAGGCGAAATACCAGCTGTCGGTCAGCCAGCCTTCGGCGGTTATCCCCGCAGATTTCGTGAGCGTGCCGTCGGCCATGACCCGTACTACCTTGTACGGATGGGATTATCCAATGTTTGGTGGTCGCAGTCGAGGCTGAGGGGATCGCGCATGGCGGGGCAGATCAAGCCTTTACGCAGCCCAAAGCCGCCCAGTCGCCGGGCCCGGGCGGCCGTGACGATTTCCGGCGCTTGGCTCTGCGACGCCGTCGCGATCGAGCCGGACGTGCCGGTGTTCTGGGTGTGGCACGATCATTCGGGGCCGAGCCGTGTGGCGCATGGGGCCGCGTATGCGACCTATGTCGGATGCTGGAAGAGCAAGGTGCGGGTCGTGCGCGGCGAGGATGTGTTGGCGCGGTCTGACGATGTGAAGCGGCGGCAGGTGCGCTGTTGGGCGCGCGCACGGGTCGCGAGGCGAAGTCTCATGTCGCGATCGAGCAGCTTCAGGACTGGGCGTATCCGGGCGCGCCGGTTGGTCCGCTGAAGGGCTATCCCGGTGACAGCATAGCGAGCGTGCGCAAGGCGAAACCTGCACGCGGCGTATTGTTCGGGACGTCAGCGTTCAGGCGACCCGATTTATCTCGTTGTGGTTCATCAACAGGGTATCGCCGCTGTCCTGTTCGATCAGGTAAGCCGGGTTACGGCGGTCTGCAGCGCGCGTGACAGTCGACCCGTTCATTGTTCGCTCAAGGCGGTGCGTGAACACCTTCCGAATGACACCTTGAGCCGTGTGGCCATCCCAGGTCCAGACAACGCGGACGCCGGGGGGGTGTGATTTTTTCTTCAGTCCAATCATGTGCAAACCAATGCAATGCCGATCCGCCTCACCATAATGAGGAGAATGTTGCCAATTTGCCGCGCTTGCAACGCGACACTTGCAGCATGTGGAACGTGTCGAATTCACGTCCGGTGGATGGACAGGGACAAGCCGTTGTCGAACGACGCGTTCGCCAACTGGGCCGAAGCCAGGAACGACGCCCCCGTGCGTCTGTGCTGGGCTGCTGGTCCAGGGCTGCAGCAAGGTAGGCAAGGGCGCGGGTTTCTCCCGCGCCCTCTCGCGTTGCTAGTGCACCATCAGGTTGACGGTGCGGGTTTCCACGACAGGGGCGGTGGTGTCCATGCTGTCGCGGCGTTCGAACTTCAC
>JBMOGP010000029.1:0-12156 GCA_049318285.1 Hyphomonadaceae bacterium | reverse complement strand
GCCTGTACGGATCGACCATGTTCCTTCGCGAGGCGGATGATCTCGATGGCGTCGTTGGCAGTTTCATCGGCCGTGCGGCCCTGATTGGCGCGGCCGAAGCCGTCGCTGGCCGACACCACCGCGCCGAGTTCGTGCACCTGCGTTTCGAGCGCGCGGAGAGCGCCGCGCTTGTTGAGCACGAGACCGATATAAGTGACGTCATTCGGGTTGCGCTTCGGCAGGGCCGCGACGACAGCTTCGGCGTCCGCCATTTGCGGAACGCGGCCAGGGTGCACGAAGCTGGCGACCTCAATCCGACGGATGCCCGTGACGAGCGCGCGCGTGATCAGTTCGACCTTGTCGCGGGTAGGAAAGACGCCGGGCTCGTTCTGCAGGCCATCGCGGGCGGAGACTTCGACCAGTTCGATGTGGTGGGTCATCCTCGATAAGTCGTACTGGTGCGCGCGCTAGTCAACGGGAAGCTGGTGAGAACGAGTGAGGGGTCTCGGGGATGTGAGATCAGGCTTGCGTCCTGATCCGAGCGACCGCCTGTTTCCACGCGGCGAGGCGCTGGTCACGTTCGCCAGCCGGCATCTTCGGCGTGAAGTTCCGATCCAGCCTCCAGAGCGCCGCAGCTTCATCAAGGGACGAGAACTCACCCAATCCAACCGCCGCAAGGATTGCGGCGCCGAGGACAGTGGTTTCGACATTCTTCGGGCGAACCACTTCAATGCGAAGGATATCGGCCATGAACTGCAGCAACCAGTCATTCCGCGACATGCCGCCATCGACGCGGAGGGTCTGCGGCGCGACACCGTCTTTGGACATCGCTTCGAGAAGCTCCGCGGTCTGGAAGGCGGCGCTTTCAAGAGCGGCGCGGGCAATGTGGGCGATGGTGGAGCCGCGCTGGAGACCGAGGATGGCGCCGCGTGCATCCGAATCCCAGTGAGGGGCGCCGAGGCCTGTGAAGGCGGGGACCAGGTGGACGCCGGAAGTATCCTCGATGCTGGCGGCGAGCTCGCCAGCGTGGGCGCCGTCGCGGATGATTTTCAGTTCGTCGCGCAGCCACTGGATGGTGGAGCCTGCCGACAGGACGGAGCCTTCGAGGGCGTAGGTGGTCTTGCCGGCTACGCGGTAAGCAATGGTGGCGAGTAGCCGCGAGGTGGAGCGCTTGCGTTCAGCGCCGGTGTTGAGGACGAGGAAGGCGCCGGTGCCGTAGGTAGACTTGACGTCGCCTGCATGGAAGCCGGCCTGGCCGACGAGCGCTGCCTGCTGGTCGCCTGCGACCCCGCGGATGGGAAGCGTAGGCCCGAAGAGATCAGTAACACCGTAGTCATCGGCGCTGTCCTTAACTTCCGGCAGAAGTGATAGCGGGACATTGAAGAGCTTGCAAAGATCATCATCCCAGCGACAGGTGCGGATGTCGTAGAGGGCGGTGCGGGAGGCATTGGTGGCGTCAGTGGCGTGGACGCGGCCGCCCGTCAGACGCCAGATGAGGAAGCAGTCGATTGTGCCAGCAGCGAGTTCGCCGCGCGCGGCGCGTTCGCGTGCGCCTGGGACGGCGTCGAGGATCCAGCTGATCTTGGAGGCGGAGAAGTATGGGTCGAGGACAAGGCCAGTACGCTCGTTTACCATGGCTTCGTGGCCCCGCGACGCGAGGTCCTGTGTACGCGAAGCTGTGCGGCGGTCCTGCCAGACGATGGCGTTGTGAATCGATTCACCGGTCTTGCGGTCCCATACCACCACAGTCTCACGCTGGTTGGTGACGCCGATGGCGGCTATCCTTCGGTCACCTAGGCGCTCGACAGTTTGTTCGGCCGTGCGACGCTGGGTTCGCCATATGGCTTCAGGATCGTGCTCGACCCAGCCGGACTGCGGAAATATCTGCGGAAACTCCTCCTGCGCGGAGGCGATCACCTGCCCATCCAGGCCGATGGCCATGGCACGGCTGGATGTGGTGCCCTGGTCGAGGGCGAGGATGACGCCGTTGGTCATGCAGGACGCCTGCGCTCAAACTGGATGGTCGGGACGGTCTTGTAGTTCGAACGGGCGCGGACGGTGAAGCCGAATTTCCTCGCGAGCTTGATCGAACGGGAGTTGTCAGGGTCGATCAGGGCGACAAGGCAAGGCGCGTTGAAAACCCGTCGCTCCCAGTCCAGCACGGCGTGCAAAGCTTCGGAGGCATAGCCACGGCCATGAACCTCCGGCAGCAGCGCCCAACCGAGTTCGCGGTCCCCCCCGAAGGGAGGGTCGATATCACGCCGGGCATCCATGATGCCGATCTCGCCGATCAACCTGCCCGACGCCTTTTCCTCGATCACCCAGAAGCCATGCCCCAACAGCACCCAGGAGCCGGCGTATCGTTGTACGCGTTGCCAGACTTCCTCGCCGCTGTAAGCGCGACCGCCGATAAAGCGGGTGACGATCGGGTCGTTCCACATCGGCATGACGGCATCGAAATCATCGGCGGTGTGCGCGCGCATGCGCAGTCGTTCTGTCTCAACGATGGGCGCCCGATCAAATCCGCTGGAAGTCATGTACCGGTCCGAGGTTCAGCACGTGTCCGATCGCTTCAAGCGCCGCACGGCTTTCGTCCAGCAGAAGCGGGTCAGCAAGGTCAGCGGGCGCCAGCCGGTCGCGATAGTGGCGGCGGACGACGGTCTCAAGGGCGTTGAGGCGCGCTTCGTCGACAAGTCCACGATTCCCGAGGGCCGCGCGTTCATCATTGGTGAGCACGACGCGGAGCCGAAGACAGGCCGGGCCGCCGCCATTGCGCATGGACTGACGCAGGTCGAAATAGTGCGCCTCGCGGATGGGGCCGTTTGTCGCCAGAACGCGATCGACGAAGGCTTTCGCGCGAGGCGTTCCCTCGACTTCGTGGGGGAGGATCAGCGCCATGCCGCCAGACGGCAGCGTAAGGATCTGCGAATTGAAGAGATAGGACTTAACGGCTTCAGAAAGCGTGAGTTCGTCTTCCATCGCCTCTAGTAGAACAGGGTCGAACCCCTTGCTGGCGCAGGCACGCTTGAGCGCTTCGAGGAAGGCCTCACGCTGTTCGAAGGCATGCGCGTGGAACATCAGTGCGGGACCGTTGGAGACCGCGACGACGTCGTTGTGGAAGGCTCCGCCGTCAATGGCGACCTTCGACTGTTGTGCGAGCAGCGCGCCGCCGCCGGCCCAGAGCTGGTGCTGTGTGGCGACGATGTGGCTGGCTTCCATTGCCTGCCGTGCGCCGAAGCCGCCCTGCACGTCCTTTGCGAAAGCGGACTTGCCGTAGACGAAGATTTCGAGCCCGCGCTCGCCATGAGAAGGCGCGAGGCGACAGTGGTTGGCCGCGCCCTCGTCGCCGAAGGTATGAAAAGGAACGGGGTCGTGGACGGTGAAGTGTTCGTCGCTCATAAAGATGGCGCGCAGGACACGCGTGGTTGTGTCAACCTCGAGCGATCGGTGGAAATGGGATGAGAGATTGGCAGGTGTGAAGTGAACCTTGCCGTCGCCAGTATCCGCCGAGGGCGACACAGTAGCCGCATTGGCAGTCCACATGCAGGACGCGGAGGAGACGTTGGCGAGGAGCAGCGGATTGGCGCGCGCGGCAGAGGTCAACACCTCAGCAGCGGAGCCGGTAAAACCCATTTTGCGGAGGCTGGGAATGTGAGGCCGTTCCTGCGGCGGCAGCGCGCCCTGCACGAGCCCCATGCGCAGAAGTGCGCGCATCTTGGAGAGCCCTTGCAGAGCCGCTTCGCGCGGGTTGGAGACCTTACCCTCATTACTTGCTGAGGCGAGGTTGCCCTGAGCCAGGCCGCCATAATTGTGGGTTGGGCCGACGAGGCCGTCGAAATTGATTTCTATCGCACTCATGATTTCAGCCCCACAATGGCTTCATCATCCTTCACGGCGCCAGGCGCGATGAGGCTGGCCATGGGCCAGGCGCTGTAGTCGGCGGCGTAGTAGCCGGCTGGGCGATGATTGCCGGACTGGCCAACACCGCCGAAGGGGGCGGCGCCGGATGCGCCAGTGGTCTGGCGGTTCCAGTTGAGCACGCCGGCGCGGACTTCGGATTCGAAACGGGTGAAGAGTTCGGCGCTGTCGGAGATGAGGCCGGCGGCGAGGCCGAAGCGGGTGTTGTTGGCTTCATCGAGCGCCGCTTCGAAGTCGGTGACGCGGATGACCTGCAGCAGTGGTCCGAAGATTTCCTCGTCACGGCGTTCCGGCAGAGCGGTTACGTCGATCAGACCAGGCGAGAGATAGGCTGGACCAATCGGAAGCCGCTTCGACTCGCGGATGGCGATGCCTCCGTTACGTAGCCATTCGGCCTGAACGGCGAGAACCTGCTGCGCCGCGTGGGCCGAGATCAATGGGCCGATGAAGGGCTGGGGCTGCGCGTCAGGTCTGTCGATGGTGAGGCGGTCGATAAGCGTCGTCAGTGCATCCAGCACGGCATTGCCGTCCTTGCCTGCCTTGATGATCAGGCGGCGAGAACAGGTGCAGCGCTGGCCGGAGGTGATGTAGGCGGATTTGACGATCAGCTTCGCGGCGGACTGCAAGTCTGCTGCATCCCACACCACCAGCGGATTGTTGCCGCCAAGTTCGAGGGCAACGATCTTTTCCAGCTTGCCGCCGAGCACGCGATGGATGGCCCTGCCAGCCGGTACGCCGCCGGTAAAGAGAATTCCGTGAACGTTGTCGTGAGCGACGAGCTGTTCGGCAGGAGCGCGGGCGCCCTGCAGGAGATTGATGACACCAGGGGGAATGCCTGCCTCTTCCCACAGACGGAGGGTGAACTCAGCTACTTCAGGCGTCTGTTCGGATGGCTTGAAGATAACCGTGTTGCCCGCGATCAGCGCGGGCATGATGTGGCCATTGGGCAAGTGACCAGGGAAATTGAACGGACCGAGCACCGCCATCACTCCGTGCGGATGGTGAGTGATACGCGCGATAAATGGGCCTGCGGCAGCTTCCTTGGAAGGCGTTCGCTCCTCGTAGGCCTTCACCGAGAGTTCGGCCTTGCCAACCATGGCGGCGGCTTCGGTGGCAGCATCCCACAGGGGCTTGCCGGTGGCGCGCGAGATAATGGCTGCCATATCGGACCTGCGAGCATCCACCAGCTTCGCAAAGGCGCGGACGACGCCGATGCGTTCCATTATCGAGCAGCGTCGCCAGGCAGGCAGCGAAGCATTTGCGGCGGCGACCGCGGCGTTGACGTCCTCGTGGCTCGCCTCATTGCCTTTCCACGATTCAGAGCCATCGGACGGAGAAAGCGAGACGAAGGACGCGCCGCCGCCCATCAGCCAGCGGCCACCGATCAGGCACTCACCGGTGAAGGATGGTGAACTCATGCGCGCGAGCCTTTCAGGCGGTAGACCAGCACATCGTCGCTGTCGCCTGCACCGATACGACGAAGGATTTCGCCCGGGTCGTCCTCACGCGCGAACTGGGTGACAGAGAACTGGCCAATGCTGGGGTTGGCGATCAGCCCAACATTCGGGCGGAGGTTGGCAACGAATTCAGAGCCTTTCATGCGACGCGCCTCGCGGACGGTATCGAGTTGGTCGATGAAAGCCTCGACAGTTGGGCCCGCATCAAAGATGTCGACGACGTTATTGTAGCGGAAGCCCTGAGACCTCAGCATGGCGAGCGCAGGTTCGGCGTCAGGGTGCGGGCGGGCGATTACGTTGCGCGCGGCGTCTGGCAGCAGCGAAACATAGATTGGATAGCGCGGCATCAGGTCTGCGATGAAGCGATGGTCTCGGGCGCTGAGCGAATCGGCCTTGCGGTATTCCATGTGGAAGAATTTCGAGCCGACCGCGTCCCAGAAGGGCGACTTGCCCTCTTCGTCCGTGAAACCTCGGATCTCGGCCATCGCCTTTGGACCGAATCGGATCGGATCGGCGGCGATCAGCATCAGTCGCGCGAAAGACAACAGCCTGCCGCGACCGCCGCCGCGAGCCTTGCGCTCGATGAACAGCGTGCCGAGTTCACTGTCGCCGTGGTAGTCGTTGACGAGGAACAGCAGGTACAGTTCGACCTTCACACCAAGCTCGGGCGACACCTTTGCGTCGCGCGAAATACGGTAGGAATAAAACGGACGCTCGACGCCGAGATTGGTGAAGATGCTGGCGGTGCCAAGCAATTCGCCATCCTCCTCCATCACCAGGAAATAGCATTCGTTCTGCGGCGCAGCTGACGGCCTTGCGAAGGCCGTCAGCGAACGCTCAATGCGCGCTGCCATAGCGTCGCGCGAAGATGGCATGGTGAGCATGCCCAGATCGACACGCGCAATCATGGCGTCAAGCCCGTCAAGGTCGTTGCGGGTCGCGGGGCGAACGATCGCTTTACTCATGGCGCTGGCTTAGCTCCCGCTGGCGAACTGCGCCAGAGTCTCCTGTCCGAAGACCTCCACGGCGGCGCGCAGGTCAGCTGGGCTGACGCCGCGGCCGGTTGCGCGGACGTAGAAGCGGTCATCGACAAGACGACCATAGCTGCCGGACTGTGACGCCCCGTTCCAGTCCTCGACAATGATCGCATCACCCACGCGCCGGCGGCGCGAATAGCCGTCGGCGGTTTCCCGGTCGAATTCCGACGTGCTCACGCCGCCAAAGCCGATGACCTGTGCGATCGAGGGCGAGTAGACGATCTGCAGGGACAAGCTGCTTGCCCCGCCGCGGTATTCAGCTTCGAGTCGGACAGTGCGCTGACCGGGCTGACCCGTACGCTCGACGCCGGCGGCAACGCGGTCGAGACCGGCTAGCTGCGCCGGTGCGGCGCCCCGGAGATCGCCGTTGCTGACCTGCCCCCCGCCGCCCGGCCTCAGCACGCCGGGAGAACCGGGCGGAGCTGCATCGGGGCCGCGCAGCACGGGCGCGTCGGACGGTTCGAGAAATTGCAGACGCGGAAATTGCGGGAAGGGATTACCCGTGGGGCCGGCGACCAGCATTGCCGACATGCCTACGACCAGCGCGACGCCGATCGCGGCGAAGATGACGACAATGGAATAGTTCACCGCCGACTTCGGCGGCGGGTGCATCAGGCGAGGGACACCGAGAAACAGGAGGTAAAGGCTGTAGCTGGCACCGAGCAGAGCAAATACCTGCAGCGCGGGCCAGGCGGCAAGGACGCCCGCTACCATCGCGGCGGTAATCGAATAGGCCGAAACCTTGAAGGCCTGGCGATAGCTGCGCTCCGCCCCGAAGCGGGGGGCGAGCCAGTTGATGATGTACGCGAATGCGAAAACAGCGGTGATGGTCAGTCCGAAGAAGATAAAGGCGGACAACAGCACGCTTACGATCGGCGCGCGGTGCCAGTTTCCTCCCGCCTGCACGCCGACGACGTAAAGGGCGATGATGATCGCGATCGCCGGGATGGCTGCCAGCGGGGCGACATAGCGCAGCGTCAGGCGACGGGGATCGGCATCCTCTCGGTCGATCGCCTCCCACGCGGGGCCCGGCGTCAGCAGCAAGGCTTTCACCCTTGCGATCAGCGCGAGCATGCAGAGGCCTTCTCGATCATTTTGCCAGCCTAGCTGGGGCCGCGAGCGTTTCAAATGCTTGCCGTTACGGAGAATTCTGCGCAAAGCGACAATCGGGCCCACTGGCGAGCCGCACGTGACCTGTATATGGGAACTGGAAACTTGCGAGTTTCGCCTCAGGACGGAGCCATCCGCATGGACGCGGCCGCGACCCATGATCTGCCCTCAAACCACCTGCCTGCACGGCGTGAGCCGACGGCGGACGAGAAGCGGCTGACCTTCTGGGCGCTGATGATCGTGTTTCTGTTGAGCGCGCTTGACCAGACAATCGTGTCCACAGCGATGCCCACGATCATCCAGCAACTCAACGGGCTGGAACTGTATGCGTGGGTGACGACGAGCTATTTGCTCACCTCTACCGTCATGGTCCCGATCTGGGGCAAGCTGGGCGACCTCTATGGCCGCAAGCTGATCCTGCTGATCGGGATTGCAATCTTCATCGGCGGCTCGGCGCTGTGCGGGCTGGCGGGGGAGTTCGGCGAAATACCGATTCTGGGCGACGGGATGATGCAGCTCATCATTTTCCGCGGCATCCAGGGGATAGGCGGCGGAGCCCTCTTCACCACGGCGTTTGCAACGATCGGCGACCTCTTCCCGCCACGCGAACGGGGCAAGTATGCGGGGATGTTCGGGGCAGTGTTCGGCTTGGCCAGTGTCGTTGGACCGATCGTTGGCGGCTACTTCACGGACAATGGCACGACAACAATTGCCGGTATGGAGATCGCTGGCTGGCGCTGGTGCTTCTACATCAACCTTCCGACGTCTCTGATCGCGCTGGCGATGATCTGGCTCAAGATGCCTAACCTCGGCCACACCGGCGGCGGCAAGATCGACTGGTTTGGCGGCCTGTTCGTCGTGATTTCGATCGGGGCGCTGATGCTGGCGCTGACGACGGGGAATGAGAGCGGCTGGCTGCACCCCGATGTCCTGACACTTTTCACGATTTCGGTTGCAACCGGCGCCGTTTTCATATGGATCGAAAGCAAGGTTTCAGAGCCCATACTGCCGCTGGCTCTCTTCAGCATACGCGCGTTCTCGACGTCGACGATTGCCTCCTTCGTGATCGCGATGGCGTTCATGGGCACGGTCATCTATATGCCGCTCTACCTTCAGCTCGGTCTCGGATTCCAGGCGACGAACAGCGGGTTGTTGCTCCTTCCGCTGATGGCGGGGCTTATCATCGCAGCGACGCTGTCGGGCCGTCTGGTGACGAAGACCGGCAAGTACAAGGGACTTATGATTGGGGGAGCGGTCCTCCAGTTCATCGGCATTCTGCTGATGTCCCAGCTCGGGCCAGACGCTGAGGAATGGGACGTGATCTGGCGGCTGTTCGTTCTGGGCGTGGGGCTCGGACCGTCGCAGAGCCTCTTCAACATGGTCTCGCAGAGCGCAGCGCCCATACGGCAGATCGGCGTGGCGACGTCGACCACGATGTTCCTGCGCCAGTGCGGCGGCATGATCGGCGTGTCGATCTTCGGTGCGCTCCTGCTGGCGCACATCTCTGACTCCATCGGCAAGCTGATACCGGGCGCAAAGGTCGATCTGGGCGAGATGCAACGCATGGCGCTGATGGCGTCGGAGACCGGTGCGCCTGTGCCGGCGGGCATGCAGGAGTTCATTGCCAAGGCGATCTCAGATGCGATGAGCTACATATTCATGGGCAGCCTGCTGATCGTGGCGGTAGCATTCGTGGCGATCCTGTTCATCCCGGTGATCACGCTTCGCGGCCGTGGTCCTGGAGCAGCGGAGACGGCTGCCGATCTATCGCCGACGATTGCGCCAACCGATGCCGCTGGCGCGAGAGCCGTGGGCCGCAGCGAGGCCATCTAGCGAACCACACGATAGAGGCTGAGCGATGACGCGCTAAGGTCGACCGGCACGATCCAGTTGGGGTGGTCGCCGCGCCCCAGGATCGCAGACAGGGTTTGATCTGCCGGGACGCCTTCAGCGCTGTTGCGGGCGTAGATCGGCCAACGACCCCTCGACGATTGCCCGGGCGCGATCAGCCGAGGACCGTCGCGCATTTATCGCGGTCAGCGTGCCGGTAACGTTACGATGGTATGGGCAGGACAGGACGCTGTGGTCTGTCCACACCAGTACGCCTGCGCTGAACGCGAAGTGGTTCAGCATCACGCCGGGCGGAGCGGATGCGAGTGACCGGAATGCATCCGGCATCGTGCAGGCTTTCGATCCGGCGAGGCGGTGATCATGTTCCTTCAGGACTGAATGGTCGGTGAGGCGCACCTGCAGTGCTTCGCCTGCACTGGCCCATGCCGCCGCGGCCGACCCGGCAGCGACGCCAGCGAAGGCCAGGCCGCGCAGGACGGAAGCTTTCACGTGATACACCCGCGCACCGCAACCACAGCCCATGCGCCAAAGGGTATGCCGAGCGCCGTCGCGAGGATCGTGCCGCGGATCTGCCAGCCGAGAATGAGCCAGCCCATCAGCTGGAATCCGAACACGAGCCAGCTTGTCGGCTGACGTCATTGGCGGCGCAGATAGAAGATCGCAGCGACGAGCCGGCGAAGGCGGCGCCTGCGACAGGCAGCAACATGCCCGGATCCTCGCTGAGAAGGGCCGCAAGCGAGCGCGTCCGATATCTGCGCCATCCAGAGGGTATTCATGTCTTCGCCTAGCGCGGAATAGCCTCTACCTCTACCTCTGCCTCTGCCGCTGTCGCCATGGCGAGGCCCAGCGCTGCACCAACGAAGAGGCCGTCGCGCGCTGCTCTCGCATGCAGAGCAGACCTCATACACTCGCAAGGATGAGGACAAGGACGATATTGTGATGATCAATGGAGCCCGGCGCGAACTTCTCCGTTGTGGGGAAGGCGAGTGCTGCAACGATAGCGGCGGCCCACTGCGCCTCGCGCTTCAGTCCATCCGCTGGGCCGAGCTCGCCGCCAATTCGGACGGTTAGAAACATCAAGCCACCGAGCAGGCCCAGCGGCCAGGCGAACGCAAGCGCAGTTTCGGCATTCACCTGCCCCACGATCAACGCAAGAAGTGCAATGGGCGCTGCGAGCATCGCGTCGATCCATTGCGCCCAGTGCATCGGCGTGCCGACGGGCGGGTTAAGGCGATGCTGGATGTTGTCGAACCAGCCTTGGCCGGCAAGCATGTCGCGACCGCGAACCAGCCGCATGGCTTTGTCTCGCTCGGCGAAACCCTGGTTGATCGCGGCCATGCCGGCGCCAGCGACCGGGGTGATCGCAGCCATCGCCCAACCGAAAAGCCCGACCCGGTTACTGTTGTGACCGCGCTGAAGGTTCATGCCGCCTGATGCTCGCCGAAATCTCCGGCACCCCAGCAAGGTTGGCTTCAGCATTCCCAAAACAGCGATTTTTGGTTGCTCTGGAAGTCCGCCGCAGTCCCGTCACCTTTGCCGCAATCAAACAAAACGGCCGCCATACAGCGAACGCCGCCCGACACCACAAACGGACCCAAGCGGGGAGACGAACCTGCGAGCCGGCCGCCAGCACCAACCGATCCCCGGAACGGCGCGCGGCCTGGAGGGAAACATGAGCATCCGTAACGTCGCGCGCTTCAGCATTCTGGCGGTCATCGCGCTGGCCGGAGCCGGTGCCGCGAACGCCGATATCTTTCTTAAAGCTCAGTCGCTTCAGGGCGATGCGGTACAACGCGGATTCGAAGGCCAGATTCAGCTCACCGGCGCGACGATGAGCGTTTCGAGCTGGACCGCGCCTGATCCGAGCGGCCTGGCCGATACAGTTCGCTCGACGTCAGTCTCGCCGCTCTTCATCTCGAAGACGCCTGACCGTTCTTCGCCCAAGCTGACGTCCTTCGCTGTTGACGGCATGCCGCTCGGTCGTGTCGAAATCACGTTCACGGACATCACCACGCAGGCCATCACCTCGCGGTGGATCATCGAAGGGGCGGAAGTTCGCGCCATCAGCTCGAGTCCTGACCCGATGAACGCCGGCAAGCAGACGGAGAACATCGAGATCGCCTATGCCTCCATGACGTACCAGTACTTCGACCCGAAGGATAAAATGGGCCGCCCGACGGAAGAGGTTAGTTTTGCAGCGCCTGAAGAACAGCTCTTCCCATATGATGAGGGCTGCCATTAATCATCTTTACGTCCGAAGTGGCCGGCGCGCTCCGACACGCGCCGGCGGATTCATTTGGGCCTAACCTATCCCTGCTAGAGCCATGAATGTTGCGGTAGGATTTAGTCCGATGGCCAAGGCTGCGTTCCACAAGAACCAGAAAGTGTTCGTGAAGCCCGTCGGCACATGGGCCGTCGTCGAGCAGGTTCTGCCGCAGTGGGTCAAGGGGCTCGATGAGCCGCTGAAGGTTCATTACGATGTCGGCCTCGGCCGCGAATTCTCTGCCAGCGAACTCGTCGCCGACAAGTCGGGCGCACCCATCGACGATGTCGCCGTGCTGAACAACTGGCGGATCAACCGCGCGCGCAATCGCTGGAAAGATACCGAAGACACGACAAGCCACCCCTATCCAGGCACGTTCCCGGTCGTGACGACGGACGAGAAGAACTGGGGGGGCTGGCGCGTTCCGAGCTCGGAATATGATCGCGATCCCGAACGCATCGAGTTCCAGGCACGGATCATCCAGTCTTCGCCGCAGCTGATGCAGATTGCCCAGGCGCTGGCGAAGTTTGGCCACCACTAT
>JBMOGP010000028.1:0-12246 GCA_049318285.1 Hyphomonadaceae bacterium | reverse complement strand
AACAGCTGTTCGGAACGCTCGGCAGCCTGCGCAACCAGCTGCCCGGCATGCAGAACCCGGATAACCGCCAGCCCGGCGACAACCCTGGCGGCCGCCAGTAGCCGTTGATCAAGTGCGGCTGGTGATCTGCGTGAAGGTCATCGTCACGAGTGCGTTCTTTTCGCCGACCACTGCGTTGGATGCTTTCAGGCATTCGTCGGCAGCGACCTTTTCGTCGAGCTTCTTGAAATTGCCTTTGGCGTGAAAACTGATCTTGTGTGACGCCTTCAAGATGGCGTCACGGATGAAGTGCTGCTGATCACGATACTTCCATATGTCCTTGCCGGGGCCGGCAAGCATGCGGGCGTTGATAAACAGGTAGTTGCGGAGCTGCCGCTTCTCATCGAACACCGGAAACACCATGCCATTCAATTCGACCGAGCGGGCGACCTCGGCATCACTCGTTTCATCGGGAGCTGCTCCGTGGTCCTGTGCGTGGGCGGGCGCAGCGGCGGCGACCGTCACGGCGGCGGTGGTCAATGAAGCAGCGACGATGAGGTCACGACGGGAGATGCGCATTGCATATTCCTGCCGCGAAATGGTTTAGGCTACGTTTACGATTGGGCCGGATCGCGAAAATGCTGCCAGCCGGTTGCCTGGAACTGCAGGGGCTGGTTGTCGGCGTCGAGCACGAAAACGCCCTCGCCTTTGGTGACTTGGCCGATGCGGGTGAGTTTCGTACCGCTGCTTGTCATCGCTTTGCGTGCGGCCTGCGGAGCGGTGAAGAGCGTCTGGTAGTCGTCCCCGCCCGTAAGCAGGTCTCGCAGGTCAGCCTTGCCGTTCTCGATGCATTGGCTCGCCGTCGCGCTGAGCGGCACGAGCGATGCCACTATGAGCATCCTGACCGATGACGCTCTGGCGATGTGTCCGGCGTCAGCCACCAGACCGTCAGAGACATCGATACTGGCGCTGACGCGGGCGCTGATCAGATCAGCAAAAGGCAGGCGCGGCGGCTCGGGAACGCGGTAGCGTGAGACCAGCTGGTTCTGGGCTTCAGCAATCAAGGGGCCGAGTGCGCCGGTCGCCGCCTGCAGGCCAAGCCAGCTGTCGCCTATGTCTCCTGTGACCCAGATATCTTCGTCCGGCTTTGCGCCCGACCGGCGCACCGGCCCGCGCGCGCCGACCTTTCCGAGAAGAGTGAGCGAGAGTGTGAGCGGTCCGTCCGTCGATGTGGTGTCGCCGCCAACGAGGTGTGCTCCCCAGCGCTGGAGGTCCTTGCCGAGGCCACGCGCGAAGTCTTCGAGCTGTTCATGCGGGCGGTCTTTCGGCCATACCAGCGCGAGCAGCGCAGCATCCGGCTTGCCGCCCTTGGCGATGATATCGGAAACATTCGCCCGGACCAGCTTCTGGGCGACAGTGTGGAGCGGATCGTCGGGCAAGAAGTGAATGCCTTCGACGATTGCGTCCTTGGTGGCAATCAGGCCAGGCGCTATCTCGGCGACGTCATCGCGAAGAGCATCGGCGCCGGGCGATGTGACGAGCGGAGCAAAGTAGCGCCGGATGAGATCGAACTCATCCATCGCCGTCAGCCTCGAATGTCGCGCGACACCGCGTCGAGGAGGCCGTTTATGAATTTGGGCTCAGCCCCTTCGAAGAAGGCGTGGGCCAGGGAGACGTATTCGTCGAGAATAATCTGCGACGGCAGGCTGATCTCGGCGATCAGTTCGTAGACGCCGGCGCGGAGGATTGCGCGGGATGTGGCATCGAGGCGCTCGAGTTTCCAGCCCGTCGCGAGGCGTTTCGTGATCGCGGAGTCGATCGCTTCCTGCCGTTCGACCACGCCGAGCACGATCGACTTGAAGATATCGGGGTCGGCTTCCTCCACCGGCTCGCCTTCATCATTGAGGCCGAGCCGGTCTTCCATGAAATCGGCGACGACAGAGCGCGCCGACTGCTCCGTCTGCTCCATCTGGTATAGCGCCTGCACGCCGGCAAGGCGCGCGCCTGCCCGGCGGGCGGCGAGCAGCTTGCGTTCCACTTCAGCGGTGGCGCTACTCATCACCATCCTCGATGAGCTTGTTGAAGCGGTAGGACAGGCCGACCATACGAAGTACGGCGGCGACAACTTCGGCGCCCTTGTTCTTCTGCTTGCGGTCGGCGCGGATGCGGGCCTGAGTCTCGTTCTCGCAAGTGAGCACGCCGAAGCCAAGCGGGACGCCGGAGATCGACAGCTCCATCAGGCCGCGGGCGACATGATTGGTGATGAGGTCGTAGTGGCTTGTCTCGCCGCGCAGCACGCAGCCGAGCGCGACGAAGCCATCCCATTCACCGGTGCCGGCGGCCATGGCTATGGCGGCAGGAATTTCGAACGCGCCGGGAACTTCGAGAAACTCATAGGTTGCGCCGACCTTCTCCAGGCCTTCGACAACGCCCGCCTCCAGCTCCGCCGAGATATGGGCGTAGTAGCGCGACGTTACGATCAGGATGCGCGGGGCGTTGGCCATCTCAGTCTCCGTCGATGCGGCGCCAGCCCTCGACCGTAAGGCCGTATCCGTCAAGACCCGGCAGGACATTGGGGCGGGTATTGCTCATCAGGATCATGCGGCGGACGCCAAGATCCTTCAGAATCTGAGCCCCGACACCGTACTCGCGCAATGGGTGAGCAGCGTCGCCTGAGGGCTGAACATCCTGCCCGCCGAGCGCCCGGGCGATTTCCTCGCCCATGCCCATGCGGACAAAGACGGCGACGCCGGGTTCTTCCGATGCTGACAGCTTCTCCATGGCGCGTCGGACAAGGCCTTCGCGTTTACCAGCTTCGCCGAGGAAGTCCGCAAGGAAGTCGACGCGGTGCACGCGCACGAGCGCGGGCTGGTCGCCCTGGATCCGACCTTTCACCAGCGCGATGTGCTCGGCCCCATCGAGCGTGTTGCGGAAGACGATAACACGGAACTTGCCGCCCCATGCGCTCTCGAAATCACTCTCGATGCGGCGCTCTAGAAAGCGATCGTGGCGGCGGCGCCAGGCAATGAGGTCGGCTATGGTGCCGATCCTGAGGCCGTGAAGCTGGGCGAAGGTGACCAATTCCGGCAGGCGCGCCATCGTGCCGTCGTCGTTCATGATCTCGCAGATGACGGCGGCTGGATAGAGGCCGGCGAGGCGCGATATGTCGACGCTGGCTTCGGTATGGCCGGCACGGACGAGCACGCCGCCTTCGCGGGCGACGAGTGGAAACACGTGGCCGGGCGAAACGATGTCCTGGGCGCCCTTGGTCGGATCGATGGCGACGGCGATGGTGTGGGCGCGGTCGTGCGCCGAGATGCCTGTTGTGACGCCTTCCCGCGCCTCGATGGAGACAGTGAAGGCGGTCTTCATGCTCTCGCGGTTTTCGCGCGCCATCATGTCAAGGTCGAGCGTGCGCGCGCGATCGCGCGTGACTGAGAGGCAGATCAGGCCGCGGCCATGCTTGGCCATAAAGTTGACCTGGGCGGGCGTGGCGAACTGCGCCGGGATGATGAGGTCACCCTCGTTCTCGCGATCTTCGGCATCGACCAGGATATACATCCGGCCGTTGCGCGCTTCCTCGACGATCTCCTCGATCGGCGAGATCGCAGCAGAGAAGTCGTAATTTCCCACGTGATCCTTCATCGTTCTACCTGACGCCATTCAAGCATGCGGGCCACATAACGGGCCAGCATGTCCACTTCCAGATTGACGCGATCGCCAGCGTCGAGCTCGCCCAGCGTGGTTACCTGCCACGTATGCGGAATGATCGCGACCTCGAACCAGTCCGAAACGTCGCTTCGCCCCACGGCCGATACGGTCAATGACACGCCGTCGACCGTGATCGAGCCTTTCTCTGCGAGAAACCTGGCAAGCGGCTCAGCGATCTCGATGCGGATACGTCGGCTGTTGCCATCGGGTGTGACGGAGCGCACCCGGCCCAGGCCGTCAACATGGCCGTAGACCAGATGGCCGCCAAGCTCGTCGCCCAGCTTGAGCGAGAGTTCGAGATTGACCCGGGCGCCTGCCGTCCAGCTGCCCAGTGTGGTGCGGGACAAGGTTTCGGGGATAGCTTCGACCGTCCACCAGGAACCGCCCGCGTCGGTTGGACCGAATTCAACGACTGTCAGGCAGACGCCGGAATGCTCGATTGAGGCGCCCATCTGGATGGACGAAGCCGGATAGCAGCTCTCGATACGGACGCGGCGAATGCCGTTCTTGTCCTCAATGGAAGTCACACGGCCGATATCGGTGACAAGACCGGTGAACATCTCAGGTTTTCCGCACGTAACTTTCCCAGAGGTCGGCGCCGACCTCCTTCACGCTGACGCGATGATAGGTGGGCACTGTGGCGAGATTCTCCAAGCCCAGTCCGCCGAGGCATGGGCGCGCATCTGCGCCTAGCAGGATTGGAGCGCAAAACCACTCAAGGCGGTCCACGACGCCTGCCCGCATGAACGAAGCGGCAAGCTGGCCGCCACCTTCTACCATCAAGGATGAGACGCGCGCGCGTGTAGCGGCTTCGAGTATGCCCGAGATAGCGAGATGGCCGGTCGCGAGGTCTGGCGGGGTCATCCAGTATTGCAGGCCTCGCGCGGACGGCCAGCCAAGCGCATCGAGGTCTGTCGTTTCGAGCGTGGCGATGGCGACGGGGCCGAGGGACAGGGTGCGGAAGATCTTCGCGTTCGGCGACAGGCGGCCGCGACCGTCGGCGATGATGCGCAAGGGCTGCTTCTCCGGCATCGGGTCGAGGCGCGCGGTCAGTTCGGGATCGTCAGCGAGCGCGGTCTCCGAGCCCACGATGATGGCGTCGTGGGCGGCGCGCAGCTTGTGGACTTCGAGGCGGGCTTCGGCGGAGGTGATCCACTTGCTCCTGCCGTTCGCCAGCGAGATGCGGCCATCGAGCGAGGTGGCGAGCTTCAGCGTAATGGACGGACGTGTGGAGAGAGCGCCGGGGCTCATTCCTTCACATCGCCTTCGTCGTCGCGGCTCTGTGAGGCTATGAAACCAGCGAAGTCGGCGGGGGTCTTGAAGTCCTTGTAGACTGACGCGTAGCGGATGAAGCCGACGGGATCGAGGGTAGAGAGGGCTTCCATCACCATCTCGCCAATGTCGGAGGTCTTGATCTCGGTCTCGCCCATGTTCTCGAGCTGGCGGACGATGCCAGAGATCATGTGGTCGAGCTGGTCTTCGCTGACGGGCCGCTTCTGCAGCGCAACTTTCAGCGAACGGCGCAGCTTGTCGCGCTCGAACACGGCCTTGCGGCCATCGCGCTTGACGACGATGAGGTCGCGCAGCTGCACGCGCTCGAATGTGGTGAAGCGTCCGCCGCAGTTATTGCAGCCTCGCCGGCGCCGGACAGCCGCGTCTTCCTCGGCAGGCCGCGAGTCCTTGACGACCGAGTCAGCCGTGCCGCAATACGGACAGCGCAAACATCACCCCCGGATCAGCCCCATGGGCCCGCATAGATCGGGAAGCGGGCTGTCAGCGCCTTCACTTCCTCGCGCACTTTGGTTTCGATCGCAGATGTATCGCCGCCCTTTGCGAGGGCGTCGACGACTTCGATCATCCACGCGCCGACCTGCTTGAACTCGTGCTTGCCAAAACCGCGTGTGGTGGCGGCAGGCGAGCCGACGCGGACGCCGGAGGTGACCATCGGCTTTTCTGGATCAGACGGCACGCCGTTCTTGTTGCAGGTGATGTAAGCGCGCTCAAGCGCCTTCTCGGTGTCGTTGCCCTTCACACCTTTCGGGCGGAGGTCGACCAGCATCAGGTGCGTGTCGGTACCGCCGGAAACGATATCGAGACCGCCCGACTTCAACGTTTGGGCCAGGACGTTGGCGTTGTCGATGACGGCTTGAGCGTAGGTCTTGAATGTCGGCTTCAGCGCCTCGCCGAAGGCGACGGCCTTGCCGGCGATGACGTGCATAAGCGGGCCGCCCTGAATGCCGGGGAACACGGCCGAGTTCACCTTCTTGGCGATGTCGGCGTCGTTCGTGAGCACCATGCCGCCCCGCGGGCCGCGCAGCGTCTTGTGGGTAGTCGTCGTGACAACGTGGGCATGGCCCAGGGGGCTGGGGATCAGGCCGGCGGCGACGAGGCCGGCGAAGTGCGCCATGTCGACCATGAAGATCGCGCCGACTTCGTCCGCGATCTGGCGGAAGGCCGCGAAGTCTATGGTACGGGAATAAGCTGAGCCGCCGGCGATGATAATTCTGGGCAAAGTTGCTTTTGCGGTCTTGCGGACTTCCTCGAGGTCGATGCGGCCGTCCTGGAGGCGGACGCCGTAGGAATGCGCCTGGAACCATTTGCCGG
Organism: Hyphomonadaceae bacterium; assembly: GCA_049318285.1. Classification (GTDB taxonomy): domain Bacteria; phylum Pseudomonadota; class Alphaproteobacteria; order Caulobacterales; family Hyphomonadaceae; genus UBA7672. The sequence continues at coordinate 5,952 of JBMOGP010000028.1, read as the reverse complement.
ACTGATTGGCTTTTGCGCCATGAGTTAGGTGGCCGCCGGCGTCGAGGCTCATGCCGAGGATGGGGTCGCCAGGTTTGATCAGGGCGGTGAAGACGGCCTGGTTGGCCTGGCTGCCGGAGGATGGCTGGACGTTTGCAAACTCGCAACCGAACAGCTGCTTGGCGCGGTCGATGGCGAGGGTCTCGACCTCGTCGACGAACTCGCAGCCGCCATAGTAACGCTTGCCCGGGTAACCTTCGGCATACTTGTTGGTCAGGATCGATCCCTGGGCCTGCAGGACGGCGCGGGACACGATGTTCTCGGACGCGATGAGCTCGATTTCGTGGGCCTGGCGGCCGAGCTCTTCACCAATCCATTTCGCGATCACGGGGTCGGTTTCCGCAAGGCCGGTGGCGAAAAACCCTTCGCTAAGGGTGCTCGACTGGCTCATCGGCGCGACTCCACGGGGTTTAAGGCGAGTTGACCGGGCGATACGGGCTCGCCCCTCGATTGGCAAGTCCGCCCGCTTTCCGGCGGCCCAACCGGTAATACTTTAGGCCTGAGATCAATCGGAATTAGTGCTCCCTGTTAAGGTCGCAATCAGTTAGCTGATTGTCTCCTGCTTTGGCTTGTCCCCGGATACGCTTTGCGGCGTAGAGGGGCGGTTGGGGTAGTATAATGCAAGCCGAAACAGGTCTTGAGCCTTGTAAAGACGACCATTTTTCCGAACGCCTTAGGACCTTGTGGCGTCCTTCGTGTCCAACAATCCAGTTATGACGGAAACTGTTCCCGACATCATCCGGTCCGTTTACCGGACAATGTTGATGCTGTCGGGGCCCGGTGAGGCCCGCCCCGAGGAGCGGCTGAAGCCTGCAGTGCCGATTTTACGGTAGGTTTCCAGCGATCACATTGTCTGCTCGGAGAACGGCAGGAAGCTGAAGATGCTGAACCGGTGTCTTCGCTCCAAATACGGCATGAGCCAGGACGCGTATCGCCGCAGGTGGGGGCTGCCGGCCGACGATCCGATGGTGGCGTCAAGCTATACCGAGCGCCGGTCGGAGTTCGTTAAGAAGATCGAACGGGGCAAGGGCGTTCGCAAGTGACGCTAGGCGATCAGCCCGCGCTTGCCGCCGGGCTTTTTCGGACCCGCATCGCCGCCCTGCAAGCTCGCCTTCCGCCTGACATAGCCGAGCTTTGCGCGCGCCAGTTTCTCGACATCCATCTTCAGCGCGTTGGCCGGGGCTGTGAACGTAACCTCCAGACCGTCGATTGCCGAGATGGCGCGCACCTCCATCGCGCCGCCGATGCGGTTCATCTCGATCAGGATCTCGTCGTCAGGGTCGGGGTCGCGCGACATGGGCGGAGAATGCCCCGCTGCGCGGCGACTGTCATCTGGCGCAGCCTCCCGTTCAGGCCGGTGTGATCCGAGCGTGATTCTGTCGCTCTGGATCTTCAAAGCGATTGGCGGGCCGGGGGACGCCCCGCGTCTTTTGGCGTCTCCGTTTGTGTCGGAGCTACCGGTAGAAAAAAGGCTCGCGGATCGCGTGTCGCCGACAGGCGTTGGACGGCAGCCCGCGCACCGCGGCCCGCATTTCGTCCACATGGCGCCGTTGAGGCTGCCGGCCTGAGGGACCGCCTGTTCAGGACCAGTCCCCGGAAAATGCGTCAGCTCGCTGGCGCGAGTTGCTCTTCATGCTCGCCAACATTCGCCCCGCGCCGTTGAACGTTGATCGGCCGCCCTGCATGCAGAATGTAATGCAGGCAGTATCTCGCAGGTCTCGATATGGGGAACGCACGTATTCGGAATCTTCGGGATAGGTTCGTGCAGCGCGCTGAAAAAGTCTCGGATCGAGACCAAGAGCGTGCATCCAGAACCGGCGGCTTCTGGCCAGACAGTTGAGACACACGCCCGCTTTGCCGGCGGCCCCGCCCCTTAAGGCCGCCTCCTCCCTTTCGGAGAGGTAGGACGTCCTGCAATTGCTACAGTCCTGCCCTCGCGAATCTGGGGCGCGCGCGATCAGCCGTTGCTGAGTTCGGTGTAGCGACGGAGGTGCCAGTCGGTGTTTCCGAACTGGCTTTCGATCATCGTCACGCGCTTGAAGAAGTGGCCGACATTGAGTTCGTCGGTCATGCCCATGCCGCCGTGGATCTGGACGGCATCCTGGCTGACCAGCTTTCCTGACTTACCGACCTGCACTTTCGCGGCCGAGGCGGCGAGCTTGCGAGCCTTGTCGGCTTCGTCGAGCTTCAGCGTCACCATGTAGGTCATCGAGGTTGCCTGCTCGGCGGCCATGAACATGTCGACCATACGGTGTTGCAGTACCTGGAAGTTGGCGATGGCCTGACCGAACTGCTTGCGCTGTTTTGCGTAGGAGATCGTCGCCTCATTGAGGACCTTGAAGCAGCCGACGGCTTCGGCGCAGAGGGCGGCAATGGCATTGTCGACGACCTTCTCGACGAGCGGAAGGCCGCCATCGACCTGGCCGATCACAGCGTCAGCGCCGACAGCCACATTCTCGAAATAGACTTCCGATGCGCGCAGACCATCGACCGTGGGATAGTCACGCGTCGTGACGCCATGGGCGTTCTTCGCAACGAGGAACACTGTGACGCCCTTGGCATCACGCTGGCCGCCAGAGGTGCGGGCGGTGACGATGAGGTGCGTTGCGAACGGGGCACCGACGACGACGGCCTTGTGCCCGTTCAGCGTATAACCAGCGCCGTCCTTCTTTGCCGTCGTCGAGACATCGTGGAGGTCAAAGCGGCTCTTCGGCTCGCTGTAGGCGAAGGCAAAGCGCGTTTCTCCGCCGATGATGCCGGCGATGTTCTCTTCCTTCTGGGCATCGGTGCCGCCGTGGCGGAAGAAGTTACCGCCGATTACAACGGTTTGCAGGAAAGGCTCGATCACAAGGCCCTTGCCAAATTCCTCGGAGATTATCATCGCCTCGATCGGACCGGAGCCGAAGCCGCCTTCAGCTTCCGTAAAGGGCGCGCCGAGCAGCCCCAGCTCGGCAAATTGCGACCACATCTCTGGCCGCCATCCGGCTTCGGACTTGGCAACCTTCCGCCGCGTGTCAAAGTCGTATTTTTGCGAGACGAGTTTGGCGACGGTGTCGCGAAGCTGGTCCTGTTCGGAGGTGAAGCTGAAATCCATGGAAAGTCTCCCTGCGGTCCTTCTAGGCCGCGGTTTCAGTGTCGCGCAACTGCCGGCCCATGAGAGCTTTGCGCGTGGGCAAGTTGTCGCTGATCACGCTACGGTGCCCTAGAGGCCCAGCACCATCTTGGCGATGATGTTGTGCTGGATCTCGTTGGAGCCGCCATAGATCGAGGTCTTGCGCATGTTGGCGTAGGTGGGCGCCGTGAGATGCGCGTAGTCGGGCCCGATCGGATGCTGGTTGTCGCCGTCCTGCGGGAAGCCTCGGAAGTAGGGCGCGCCGTAGACACCGACGGCTTCGAGGGTCAGTTCGGTGATACGCTGCTGGATCTCCGTGCCCTTGATCTTGAGGATCGAGGATTCCGGGCCGGGGCCTTCGCCGCGGCTTTCACGAGCGAGCGTCCGGAGCTCGGTGAACTCAAGTGCTGTCAGATCGATCTCGAGCTCTGAGATCTTCTTGGCGAAATCCGGGTTTCGGATGATGGGCTGGCCCTGGTCGAGTTCGACCGAGGCGATCTCGCGCAGGCGCTCGATGCCCTTCTTGGAGCGAGCGACCCCGGCGATGCCGGTACGCTCATGGGCGAGCAGATACTTGGCGTAGGTCCAGCCTTCGTTTTCCTTGCCGACGAGGTTGGCGACAGGGACTTTCACGTCGGTGAACCAGGTCTCGTTGACCTCGTGCCCACCGTCCATCGTGATGATGGGGCGGACTTCAACGCCAGGCGTCTTCATGTCCACGAGAATGAAGGAGATGCCTTCCTGCGGCTTCTTCGCGGTCGGGTCGGTGCGGCAGAGAACGAAAATCCAGTCGGCGAAATGGCCCAGCGTGGTCCAGGTCTTCTGGCCGTTGATGATGTAGTGATCACCGACGCGCTCAGCCTTTGTTTTCAGTGAGGCAAGGTCGGAGCCTGCGCCGGGCTCAGAATAGCCCTGGCACCAGAAATCAGTGCCATCGATGATTCGCGGCAGGTAGTGCGCCTTTTGCTCGTCACTGGCGAAGGCCATCAGGACGGGGGCGAGCATCGACATACCGAAGGGAGGAACGGGAAGCGTTTCGGCCCGCGCGCACTCTTCCTGAAAAATGTAGCGCTGCGTCGCGTTCCAGCCGGTGCCACCGTGCTTCTTCGGCCAAGCGGGGGCGCCCCAGCCGCGCCTGTGGAGCGCTTTCTGCCAGAGCAGGAAGTCTTCCTTGGAGTACTCGTCTCGCGAGTACTTGCCGCGCAGCTCGGCAGGATATTCGTTTTCGAGGAAGGTACGGACCTCCTCGCGGAAGGCAATTTCCTCTTGCGTGAACTGGACGTCCATGGCGGAATCTCCGGCGGCAGGATGACGTAGCGGAAGCCGTCATCGGGGAACATGCTATCGCCCGATTGCGCCTGTTTACGTGAGGTACGTCAAGGGGTTTTGGCCAACGACGCAAGGACGCGTTGTCGCTACGGCAGGGTGCATTTTCGGTCCTTTGAGCGTAAAGGTTAGGAATGCAAAAGCCGATCAAGACCCCCTGCGTGAAGGTCTGCGTTGTGGATGGCCGGACCGGCCACTGCCTCGGCTGCGGCCGGAACCTGGGGGAAATCGCGCGCTGGGCCAGGTTTTCCGATGCGGAACGGGACATGGTGATGGCCGCCCTGCCCGCCCGGATCGACGGGTTGAAGGCGGCTGGCACGCTGGGCTGAACCCGATTCTTGCTGCTGGGCGTTTGTTCTTCCCGAAGGCTTTTTCTGTTATGGGATGTTCGAACCCGCGGTTTTGGGAGTCGGCCGCTTGTTGAGAGCCATCGTTCCGGCAATCGCTCTTTTTGGGGCTGCGGCCCTTGGGGTTGTGGCCCTGCGCGGGACTGTCGACGAGAGCCTGGATGCAAAGCCTGCGTTGGCGGAGCCTGAACCCGCCGCGCCGAAATTTGCCGAGGTGAGCGCCCACCAGATCCGCACCGCGTCGCTGCGCAAGGAAGGCGACGGGCATTACTGGGCGACGGCGCGGGTGAATGGCGCGGTGGTGAAGTTCCTGGTCGACACGGGCGCGACGATGATATCGCTGACCCGGCGCGATGCTCGCAAGATCGGTGTCGATACCGACAAGCTGGTGCGCTCTCTGGATGTGCGTACTGCGGCTGGGCGCGTGAAGGCCGGCATGGTGTACATCGACAAGATCGAGATCGACGGTGTCGTGCTTGAAAATGTGCAGGCTGTCGTGCTGGAGGAAGGGCTCGAATATTCGCTGCTCGGCATGAGCTTCCTCAACCGGCTGGAAGGCTGGGACGTGACGCCCGGGGCGATCATCATTCACCAGTAGAACTCGCTGCCCCGTGTTTTAGCGCCTCCGAATGCTCGCAACAGACCGGGCTGCCGTTAGCAGAAAGCTTTTAGCTCCAGGAAACCGACCGATCACCTAATGACGCCATCGAGTCGATCGGGGACCTAAGGATGTCAGCTGCCACACATCCTGCGCCCGCAGCGGGCTAGGAAACGAATTCCAGTATCGCTGACTTCATCGCGCAGGCGAAGGTCGGTCAACTGGCAAGTCAGAAGATCGAAGAGATCCAGCAGGTGACACAAAGTACGCGCACTCTTGCGCTGAATGCGCTGATTGAAGCGCAACGCGCGGGTGAGGCGGGTCGCGTCTTTGCGATCTTCGCTCAAGAAGTCCGTGTCATCTCTGATGAGGTGCGGGAGATCGCCAGGTCGCTCTACCGGGATTTGTCGGTCGAGATCGCAAAGCTTGAATCCATGACCCGCAAGGCCGCAGAGGATACGAGCGACAAGCGCCTCGTCGATCTTGCCCAGACGTCCATTGAGCTGATCGATCGCAATCTCTACGAGCGC